>PNNU01000227.1 GCA_013824385.1 Anaerolinea sp. | reverse complement strand
GATGTATCCAAGTTTGATTAGTGTGCTTTGCAGTCCCAACCGGAGGGCTAATAACGACTCACTTTGCGCCACGCGGCCCCACTCCCAATTCGAGTATGGAATTCGTTTTAATCAACCAAAAGGGATATATGATGGGCAGCTTGTATTTTGCGAATACGATCTTCAGCGACGCCCACATTTTCTGCAACCTCTGGCCAAGATTTCATGGTTGTGATCACACGATCTAGCATCTCAAGTGCTCGATTGGTTTTAATCCCAGCGATCCTTGCCAACGAGATAATGTCCTGTTTGCTAATCAAATCCCTTTTCCCGTTAATGCTCATCTGGTGTTGACTTGTCCTATAACCCTTTGGATCATATGCATACGAAATATCAAAGGCTGGCGAGAGTCTCCATTCCCCTCTGCGATTCATAAGGAATGCGATGTTCTTTACATGGTCATCATGATTTCGTCCAACAACGTTAAACATTGCTCTTAGAACCTGCTGCTCCAAATCACTTTGAGACAACCCCAGGCGTTTCATTGTTTGGATAGTTTGTTCGTATGAATAGAGTGCTGGCTCATTGAAATCAACGTGGGAAATGGCGCATAACGATTGCATATGGATCTTGGACCCATCTGCGTTTCGGTCAAACCTTTTTGTCATAAAATGACTTCGTCCGCCTTCATGGTGAAGACGGCACTCTGTCATTTCAATTCCCGCTTTCACCGCCAATTGGTAATAAGCGTATTCAATCATTCCATAACCTTGAGGATCGGATAGTTCCTTGTCTCGGTTGTTGCTGACCCCGTCAAATTTCATAATCCAGTACTCAAAGCCAGACGGAATTTTTACTTGACCGGAACGGAATTCATTCGTTTTTGGATTCCAGGCAAGAATCGCTTTTGCTCTTGCTCCACCCGCTGATGTTCCCACCCTCAGAATATCTTCTATGGCGTCCCGGTCATCAGTGCCTGAAAAAACTCCTTCCAATCCTGCACGTTGATCAAGAATCTTGTTTGATAATTCGACTAGTTTAGAAACTTCTATTTCATCAGATTTGGAGTGGGAAATACGAAGAGCTGGTTTAAATTCGAGTCCCCCCATACCGCGGCTTCCTATATAACACAATCGCTCAACCGAATTAAAGCTGGCTGCGGTTCGCCCCTGGGATGCCAACCAGGTATCAATTACTGCATTACCAAACTTATCCGGAAGAGAATCCGCCAGTAAACCTGGCAACCCCTTAAATGTCTCTTTTGAAAGGGCTGGAAATTCATAAGGTAATTCTCTTAATGGCATCATCAATGGGGATAATTGGATACCGCTTCTAATGAATGAGGGATCGTATTGAAAAACAGCGACCCGTCGATCTTCCACCCAAGAAACCGCACCAATTTCACTATCCCATAAGAGTACTTTTGCATCACTCATTTCTTATCACCCGATTCGTCCCCCCAAACCCAGGTTGAATTATCAGTGTCAGATTGGATAGGACGGGCACGTTTTCGTTCACTTCCACCAGTGTTTACACGTTCTATGGGACGTATTGTTGGATCGGGCAAAAGCGTTTCAAGGTTTTGTTGAAGATCTAAAGCCATCAAAATTCGGATAAAGGTGTTTAATGAAACACTTTGACCTTCCTCAAGTCTTTTCACAGTTCTAAAAGCAACCCCCGATTTTTGAGCTAATTGAGTTTGAGTAAAATTCCGTGAAAGCCTTATTCTTTTCAATTGCCCGCAGAGAAATTCTTCGATTTGCTCACTCGTTGCAATGGAAAAATCGATTTTATTCACCATAATCCTCACCTTGCTCTTTATAGTAGTAAAAAACTACTAGAGAAGCGTCAATGTCAGTATATCATCATTTCCATAAATAACAATATATAAAGGTCAATATATTGACCTTTATAGCCATAAATAAGTTATAATGGTCAATATATTGACCATTATTTAATATTGACACATTGGGAATTAATCACTTGTGATGGACTCATGGAATATTTTGCATATCATTGTAAAAACACTAAATGCAGGCTGAACCAGTTATCTTGTTGACATAAAGAATCAATTGCAAAGATCAATAAGCTTTCGATAGATTTCCACCATTGCCAACGTATCCAGTTCACAATAGCGTAAAAGCGCTTCAGTGAGTTGTTCCTTTTCGTGCTGATCAACTTGTCCAAATGTCATATTCCACCATGCCATACTTGCCTGATCTCCTTTTCCAATTGCCATACCTTTATAGGAGAGTTCGGGAACCATAACAGGGAGCACATGCTTGATTGACCAACTTCCCTTGAACCCGGGATGCAGGTAGTAGCCAAGGTTGACGATGTCACCTAGATCATAGATTCTTTGATTTAATTGCTCAAGAAACGCGGCATACTTCGGATGCAGTTTTGCCATTTCCTTGTTCATGGTCATTTCAAAGGATTTATTCCACACGATCATGGTGCCAAAATCTCCAATATCTTCTTTGAGTCTCTCAAGAAGAGGGAGGGCTGGATCACCTTCAACCAGGGAAATATGTTCGAAGTGGATTGGCTCGTCCCCTGATTTTTCCAGTTTATGAAGGGAGTACTGGAAGACAATCTGTTGTTGAGGGTGATATCCCTCATATTGAGGGATGGCACAAATACAGGTTTCGTAATCCAGGAAATAGAGTGGGAATGCTATTTTTTCAAGCTCGATGGTAATTGCTTTGTGGTCAATATGTTCCGAGTTTGTTCTAGCCCGATCAACGACCAGGAGCTGTTTCGGGTTCAAATCAAAGGATGCCGGAATATCCTTCGCTGCCAGAATCCTTCTTTCCAATAACTGTAGTTTCTTGATCCTGGTCAAGCGTGGAATATCATAGATCGAAAAGTCAGGCAGTTCAGGGTGACATAAAGCAGGACACGGGCATTCCTTAGGTGAGAGACAGTGCTCCGCTTGGTTTGGGTCAGAAAGTTGTGCCACCCGGAGTGCTTCCCCGCGCAGTAGTTCTACTTCTGGCATTAATGCTTTTACTTTGTCACTGATATCTTCGGCAATGAAGAGGGCGGCCAGGTCCAGTTCGCCTGACCGAACATACTCTTTATTCAGGTGAAGCACGTAATAATGATCAATAGAGATATGTTTTGCTAGGATGCCTGCCTGAAAGGTGACATCATACACAATCTCTTTATCTACTCCGGTGCTGCTCTTGATCTCGTACAGGTCATAAGTGTTCGACTTGGGTTTGAATACCAGACCATCCAAGCGTGAATCAAATGAGTCGTCTGTAAAAGTCTGTTGCCACAACAACTGGTCGCCGGGGTTTTGGGGGAGGAGGACGGATGCAAGAAATTCCTGAGCTAATGTCTCAACTCTGTTTCCTTCTTCAGCCAGATGTTGGTCGAAATCAGTGATACTTGCCTCGATTTGGACATACTTTTTCGCCCAAAGGTGACGAGGAGCTTCGCAGTATAGTAGGAAATCAGATTTTGTAATCCTGGCTGTTGTGGTTTGCTTCATGGGATATTTTTCCTTGAAGGGCAAGATTATCAAAAATTACCAGTTTGTTCTGTTACTAGATAATTCTACAACCATATCCAATTTAGGACTAAATCTCGATACAGGAAAAATTATGCTTTTTAAAAATCCCAAAAACACCGTCTGCGGCACGTCAGCAAGGACGCAGACGTGATGTTGACACGCCGCAGACGTTGACGCAGACCCTGCCGCTGACGTTGACTAACCAGGATGCATTTTGAAGCAATATTATAAGGGGGAGGTAGAAAGTATCCTGTGGAGTAAAAAGTTCGGCCAATAGCCTTGGAAGTGGTTTTATTAATTGGATTCTAATGCTGGTTTGAGATCAAAATTACCATTCGACAAGTGCTTATGAGTTTCAATTTTTGGCACAAACAAATCGTCCGCTTTTTTACGCAAGAAGAATTATCCAAGCTTGGGAGAACGGTGTAGCACATCGTTCCTTCCACTTCGATCCCCTAGAGTCTTAAGGGGGAACAGTGTAACGGGGTGAAACTTCGTTCCCAGTAGGAGGTTATTGTGTCAGGTCAATAATCTCACTCAACCGCCAGGGACGATACTCCCGAACTTCGATGCTCATGTTAATATGATTGGGTCCAAGAGTAGAGCCTTCAGGAGGGGGAGGACAATTATGAATATGACCGTGAAGATTAATCCAACCTTCTTCAAGAGGAACAATCGGTCGATGCGAAAAGATAATCTTTGTGCGGTCACTAAACTCAAATTGAATTGGGACATTATATAAGTTCACACTGCGAGACTCATACCTGGTTCTGCTCAAACGATCATGATTACCGCGGATCAATATCATTTTTCCATTCAACAATTCGGTTAGAACATCAAAATTGCTTTTCTTTCCAAATGAAAAATCACCCAAGTGAAGAACGGTATCCTCTGGGGAAATTCGATCATTCCAGTTTTTGATAATCAATTCTTGCCAGTTTTCGGGGCGATTACAGTATCTTCCAACATTGGCGTGGAAGAAATGCGTATCGGAAATGATCCAAGTGTCGGGAGAAATTACGAGTGCGTTGTAGGGAGCCATCCTTTGATGCGAAGTAGAAAATCATATTATAAACTTCAATCTGATTTAATCGAATGGGGAACGACCTAACAGGTCGTTCTCTCCAGGTCGTTCCCCTAGCGTCTTAAGGGGAAACGGTGTGTGAAGGGGGAACACTTTGATTTCAAAGAAACGCTTGATGAAAAAGATGATTGAAAAAGTAATACAAATGTATTACAATGTGATTAATCTATAAGGAGCTATTAACATGCCCAAGAAAAACTCGTCTACAAAGTCAGTTCGTTCTTTTCGCCTCAGCCTCGAATGCGTTCGACAATTGAAAGATCTTTCCAGTAATATGGGGCGCAGTGAAGGGGATGTGGTCGAGGTTTCTATTGATCGTATGTATCGCGAAGAGATCCGATTTAGAAATCTGATGATCAGCGAAGGTCAAAACCCAGAAGACAACTGCAAAATAGGAAAACAAGAGGAGTAAAGATGATTGCTGGGTTATTGCACTTTGTGTGGAAAGTCTTTTGGAACACAATTGTGATCCTGGTCTGTGCCGGCCTAGTATTTATTGGATACAAAGGGAATCAACCTTTGTCAGTAACTGGAGCTCCGGCAGGAATGACCTATTTTGAATTCATGCAAGACAGGATTGACGCTGCTAAAACGGTAGAACCCTCACGATGTGGGTGGGGAATGATGCTTTCGTTGGCAACACTTGGCCCGATCTACAGTGTGGTGTACACAGTGGTGGCGATCAACCCTGAAAGTACTCTGGCTAAAATGACAGCTTCCGATCCTGATATCCCAAAGGACGTAGATGGTGCTAAATGCTACGAAGTCCCTGGAATCTGGTGGGGAGTTGTGGAGCGGTTATCGTGGATAATCTTGTCACGCCAATTCTGGTGGAAATTCCACAAGTCAAGATAAAAGCTCAAAAGAAAGACTGAATTGAATTGCACCTTAATGCACCTTAATTCAAAAACCCGAAAAATTATCGGGTTTCGAACGGTATATGTGGCGGTGTGAGATGTGTTTCCTAGTACATCTAGTGCCCCCGGCGTGATTTGAACACGCAACCTACTGATTCGAAGAACCGCTGTCTGGAATCTATGCCGTATATGTGGGGGAGTGGAGTCCATCGACTAGCATATATGGGGGTTAAAAACGTCCAAGACGGCTATTTTTAGCACTAAATCCATACGTTTTGCACGTTTTTTGCACGTTTTTTTGGTAACTCACAAGAATTTCGCAGTAATCCAGTTTTTCTCGAATTCGAATAGGTGCGGCCTATCTTATGAAGGAGGTCGCAAATGTCGATCAATTCAACACGAATAAGAGAAAAACTCGTCATCTCTATCCATTTTACTCTTTATCCAGGAGTGGACAATAATTTCATACGTTTCATTCAAACAACACCCCGGCGTAATTTGGCCAGGCGGGTGTGCGAAGCCATGGATGCGTATCTC
>PNNU01000226.1 GCA_013824385.1 Anaerolinea sp. | reverse complement strand
TGTAGAATAATTTTATTATTGGTGTAGAGAAGGAGCAATAGGTGAAAGAGACTCAAGGTACCATTAAGGGCTTCGGTGGGGTTGATCTGTATTTTCAGAGTTGGCAGCCAGAAAAAAAACCAGAAAAAGTGATTGTGATTGTGCATGGCATGGGTGAGAACTGCCGGCATTACAATCACCTGGTGGATTTTTTTGTCGCCAAAGGGGTAGGGGTGTATGGATATGATCTGCGCGGTTACGGCAAATCCGGTGGGCAGGAAGGTCACATCGATCACTTCTCGGAATATCGTGAAGATCTGGGGCTTATTCTTGAGCAGGTGCATTTGTTGGCAAATCACGAACACATTTTTTTATTCTGCCACAGTCTGGGCGCTTTGATTGGCCTGGATTATCTGGAACATCACTCAAAGTACATCCACGGCGCAGTGATCAGCGGAGCACCCTTTGAACCAAGCGGGGTTGGCAGCCCCTTCATGATTTTCATGGCAAAAATCTTGTCCGGTCTCTTTCCGCGTTTTTCTATGGACTTGGGAGTTGATTACGAGGTTGGAACCCGCGATGAGGTAGAACGGCAGGCGATGAAAGACGACCCGCTTTATCGCAGCCATGTATCCGCCCGCTGGGGGACAGAATGCATGCGGACTGTAAAAGAAGTCAAACAAAATGTAAAAATGATTCGTACCCCTTTGCTTTTAGTCCACGGTGAGGCGGACAGGGTTAACAATCCACATGGGTCCAAAGTGTTTTTTGACTCTCTGGTTTGCCCTGATAAAGCCATCATCACTTACCCTGGCTCTTACCATAACATCCACGCCGACCTGGATTGGGAGCTTGAGATGAAGGATGTTGAAGAGTGGATCAATAATCACCCATAAAAAAATACCTACTCGTTACTGCTATTAGAAATAATTTACAAAGGGTGAGGTTTTTCTATATATTCAGTTAATAAACACCTTCAAGGTTGTTAATTCGCTGATAGGTGATTTATGCTAATATTTTTTGTATGAATTAGTATTTTGTCACTTATTAATGTTAAGGGAGGGTGTTATGTCTCGGAAAGTATTGTCTCTTGGAATAATAATTGCTATTCTTTTATCAGGATGCGCCGTACCAGTTGCCATATCTCCCACACCCAGCCCGGAAGTAGAAGAGCCGTTGGCAACAACGGTAAATACCCCAATTATTGATCTGACTGCCACCAGCAGTATCGATGTACCTTCAAATAATCCTTGTTTCAACGTATTTTATCCACTGGCGCCTGGCAACCAATGGATTTACAAACTCAATCCAGATGATGCCAATACCTCAACACCTGACCCTGATGATATGAATGATCAAATTGGTATCACGGTTGCTTCAGTGGAGGGCAACCAGGCTAAACTGGATGCCATGGATATGAGCAGTGGAATTATCACCCAAACTGTTGTGGAATGTGACAATGGAGCGATAAAAAATTTTCCATTGCTGACAATGTCTCTAATTTTTGGAGATCAGGCAAGTGGCGCTGCACAGGTTGAATACCAACAAGGAATTTTTGCGCCTGCTGAAACGGAATTGGTCGAAAAAAACTGGGTAAATAGCTGGAGTGGTGATTATATTCTGAAAGGTAATTTTACAGCGCAAGATGAAGAAGATCAACTGACCTTTACTATTACTGATTCACCCATGCACTTGAAATGGGAAACTCAGGGCGTCCGTGAGGCGGTCGAAGTTCCTGGTGGAAGTTTCCCCAATGCCATCAGGGTTGAACGTGAAACCGAAATGAATATATCCATTCAACTGGCAACCGGTGGAGATTCGTTCAATTTTGACGGGGTGTTGACCTTCGACAATACCCTTTGGTATGAACCGAATGTTGGACTTCTGAAAGAGGAAGTCCATTCTGCAAATGTTACTTACCGCGGTATGACTTTTCCGGTGGTAGTCACCGGCGATCTGGAGCTTTTGGAGTTTAGACCGGCTCAATAATTCACGACCAGGATTATCTTGTACTCAAAACGAACACTACCCGGAGACCTGTTGGGTAGTGTTCGTTATATAAATGATTAAGCTTTAAAAAACAAAGAAAACCGTCTTATTTGCGAGTACAATGCAAAGGGACTAATTTTTAGGAGGGTCCATTATGAATACAGATTTTGCATTTGTACGTGATTTCTTGTTGGCTGTTGAACGCGAAGAGACTGATCCGCCAACACCGCTCACAAAAGACAAGTTGGGTTTTTCGAAAATTCCAGATGGAATTTTCAGCCGGCAGGTGATTCTATTTGGTCGTGCTGAATTGCTCGAAGTAATAAATGAAAAAACGGAAATTGGGCACCAATATTTCGCAGCCCGATTAACCAAAGCAGGGCTTGAGTTTCTAAACGAAATTCGTGACGAAGAAATTTGGAAGCGCGTATTAAGCATTCACACTGAAGAAGTTCAAACTTTTTCACTTTCTGTTTTGATCGCCCTGGCTCAGCGGGTCGTGGAATTGAATCGAAAAAAAGTATAGATTCAAAAATATGGAGGGAGTTCTTCCTTTTTGAATACAATTAATAACAAAATACAAGGTGAATCAAACACTCCCCGTCAAATTGGCGGGGAGTGTTGAATGCGATAATGAAATCTATAACCCTTTAATCATGTTTCCCAGGGCTAGAATCACAAAACCCAGTACCATAATGGCAGTTGAGAAAGTACTGACAAAGCCTAATGAAATTACTGATGCAGCGGCGCCTAAAACAACCAGCAAGATCGAGATCCAAAAAGTTACGGCTTTCGGTGGGGTTAATTTCATGTCAATCTCCTTTTTTAATTTCCCATATCCCAATAGATGTTAATTACCAATTACACACTATCAATATTATACAACTCCCAACAAGCGATTTGATTACTCGAACCAAAGTCCGCTTTGTACACCAGGATCTGACTTTTCCACGACAATGCGATAAATGACAATCTTGGATGCGTAGGTGACCTTGTAACGGGCTGCATAATAATCTCCAACATCCTGGACACTCATCAGTTCCGCCGACTCGGATTTGCCAAGCGGGTCAAAAGTTAAGTACATTTTATCCATGTCAGCAGTTTTGATGGAATTCAACATGACGTCAGAGAAATGTTTGGAAAAAGTTTCGTAATCCTTATTCTCAATACCGGTGATCAAATCCTTGACAATGGCATCCGTTTTTGCGGTTATGGCGTCACGGTCAGCCCCTTCCGCTACATAAACGGGAGTGGCTTGCGCTCCGCAAGCCGAAAGAATAATTGCCGATAAAAGACATACAAAAATAATGAGTCGCGTTTTCATAGATTCCCTTTCTTTTTTGGAATGACGAAAATAGTATACACCCAACCTGTTTACGTGGAGCCACTTAAGGATGCGATTTAATATAATTCATAGATGGAAATGGTTTGTAATCCGGCTAATTATTTATTGAAATATTGATAATATTAATAAAATTTATAATAACATTTATAAAACGCAATAACTATTGACAAAAAGCTTAATTATTGCTAAACTATTTTAGAAATATTGAATAATTGATTAATAAAATTGAGAGGCAAATATGAAGCAAACAATAATTCCGATTAAATTGGATGCGCGAGTGATGGTAAAATGCAGCGCTGATTTATCGGTAGAGGGCAGTGAAGAATCCACTTTAATCGTGATCGTCGATCAGGGTGACAGCCTGCGCATGCGTGAAGAAAATGGCGTTTATCGGATTGTTTCTGATACAGATTGCCGATTGATTTTGCCAGGCACAGCGATGGTAACGGTCGAAAAAACAGGTGGAGACGGCCAATTGAAAAATTTGAAGAGCAGGGTGGTGATCGGCAAGGTCGGCGGAGATTTGAAGCTTGATTCAATTAATGGGGCCTCGGTGGAATCCATTGGCGGGGACTGCCATATCTATGCTGCCTCCGGTGCCATTGAATTAGCCAGAATCGGTGGATCACTATCTGCCGATGGCGGACAATCCATTATTGCCAGCTCTGTGGGGGGTGATGCCCACCTACTTAATTTCACAGGAAAAATTGAAGTAACGGCAAGTGATGAAGTGAGTATTCAGATTTCAGATGTCGATGTGCCTGAAATTCGTGTACGCTCTGGTTCAGATATTGAACTTTTCCTGCCTGAAAATGCGAATTGTCAGTTGGACTTGAAAAGCGGTGGTGAAGAGATAAAAGTTCACGCTGGAGGCCAGGAAGTTGAGCTTGAAGGACGTGAATTTTCCGTCTCATTGGGCAGCGGTGGTGCAATAGTTGCTCTCACTGCTGGTGATAGCATTACAGTTACAGATCGTGAGAAAGCCACCTGGGATGATCAGAATTCAATTTGGGATGAAGATCACTGGAAGAATTTTGGGTTTGATATCAGCCGCAAGGTTCGTGAGGGTTTGAAAATCGCTGGTGGTTCGATGGATATGGCGATCAAACAAGCTGAAAAAGCAACCAGGATGGCGGGTCGTGAAGTGGAACGGGTCTTCCACGATTTGAATGAAAAAGGATACACATCTGTTCCACACAGCAAAGTGGTGGGTTTCTCGATGAGTGAGGATAAGCCGGTAGCTGCTACAGCCAAAGCCGGACCGAGCGATGAAGAACGTATGCTGGTCTTAAAGATGCTGCAAGAAAAAAAGATCACGGTTGAAGAAGCCGAAAAACTGTTAAACGCACTGGATCGATAGGGTGAATAAAAATGACAATTGACGAAAACAAACTTGAAATCTTACGAAAAGTGGAAAACGGGACACTTTCAATTGAAGAAGGCGCTGATTTGATTGGTATGCTTGAAGCAGCCAAGACTGAGCCTGAGCAACACCAATCCACGTCTGTGCCGCCAATGGAACCCATCGAGAAACACGAAGCCTCCGGGTGTTGGAAGGCTGCCTGGAGCATGTTCCTGGTGGGTGGGGGGATACTGGCGGGTTTTGCGGCTTATTGGATATTTCAAGGTTATACCAATCACGGTTTAAGCTGGGGTTTCTGGTTATCGTGGATTCCCATGCTGATTGGAATTGGACTGATGATCTTTGGCTGGGCATTAATGGAATCGCCGTGGATGCACGTTAGGGTTCACTCAAAAGAAGAAGGCAAGAAATATACATTTGTATTCAGCATGCCTGTTCCTTTCAACATGACCCGCTGGATTATGGAAAAATTTGGGCAGTACATGCCGGAAGAAGCAAAAAGCCAGGAAATATTAAATGTACTTGATCAGGCCGAGATTTCGATAAAAAACGGGGAACCCTTTCAGGTTCAAGTGGACGATGAAAAAGACGGTACCAAAGTGGATATCTTTATCAACTAGTAACATCGAACTCCTGATGACCGGCACTTATGTGCCGGTTTTTTGTTTCCGGTATAATCCAGTTATGAAATGGAATCGTTGGTTAGGAATTGCTTTGGTAGTTTTATCCGCAATTTGTTTAGTTATTTCGATCTGGCCGGCTTCAAAGATGTCAGACCAAATAGCATTTTCTGATTCAGAGGGAATTGCCGGAACACTGGTAATATCCCAGCCGAAACGGATAAATGTGGGGGACAAATCTGAAATCAACCTGCACGTAATAATTGAGCATAACCAAAATGGAATTAGTCCACTTATATTTCTCAGCAAGCTTGAAATAAATAACCTGACAGTGACACCAAAAGGGGAAGGTAAAGTTACGATTGACCCAACCAAACCGGTGATGCTAAACTGGCAGATTACACCTTATAAATCAGGTGTCCATTCGGGCACTTTGTGGTTATTTATTGATAACGCTAGTGGTCAGAGGAACCTGATATTGGCAAGGCCTACCGAATTAACTGCCAAAACCCTATTCGGACTATCCTATCCGGTTGCCAGAATGACCTCCATTATCATACTAATAATAGGTGTAGTGTTATTTCTTTTTAATAATCAAAAGAAGAATCATGCAAAGGCATAAAGCTTTACCTTGATGCAATATGCATGTGTATATGATAAAATGAGTGAAGTTTGTATTAATAGTAAAC
>PNNU01000225.1 GCA_013824385.1 Anaerolinea sp. | reverse complement strand
CTACTCATCTCGGTTGTCAACGTATTATCGTAGAACCGTTAAATTTCTCAGGTTCAGTTCAATTTCGTTGTGGGTTGGACTTCAACACACATTATGAAATAGGAGCTGGTTGGGATCAAACAGGAGAGGGCGGATTTCAGCAGAGTGGACAGATCATAAATTTCTGGAATTGTGAGTGTAAGGGCGTAGTCGATAATGGATGGGCTATTCAGGCGCAGACTGCCCGAAGTGGTCATCAATTGTTTTCCAGTTTTCGACTTAATTCCGAACAAGAACTCAATACTACACTGGTGGAAGATGATAAATTCATCGGTGTGGATTTTACTTTGAAGGTAAAACAAGGCATCACTTCTTCGGTTGAAAAAATAGTTGTGAATGATTGGTTTAAAACGCCCAATATTGACACGTTATGGACCCGTGGATTGGAATTGACTAAGCAGTATGCAGCAGTCTCATTTGACAGTGCACTGGTTGAACATACAACCTTTTGGAATACAGTGTGGGACATTTTTGATATTGAAATTGAGGGTGATCCTGATGTACTTCAAGGTTTGCGTTTCTCTGATTTCCAAACCTATCAGTCTTATCATGGTGAGAACGCTGATCTCAATGCCCTTTGTAAAGGGCTGACCGGCGAGGTGTATTTTGGATGGGTTTTCTGGGATAGTGAAATCTATTCTCACCGTCTGATGATGTTTGTTGATCCATCAGTTGCCAAGAACCTTCTTTTATATCGTTATCATCGTTTGCCGCAGGCAATGGAACGCGCCAAACAATTGGATTGCGAAGGCGCACGTTTTCCGTTTGCCTCCATCACCGGCACAGAAGACAGTGGTACTTGGCAGCACGTGGACCTCGAAATCCATGCTGATATGGCTATCGCTTATGCCATTTGGCATCAAGACAAAATCTGCCCCGATAAACCGTTCTTATATCATGAAGGTATTGAGATGCTCTTGCAAATTTGCCGTTTTATGGCAAGTGCTGGGGGGTGGAGTCCTCTTAATGGTGATTTTGGTTTTTACGGTGTGATGGGACCGGATGAATTCCACATGATGGTGAACCATAACTACTATACTAACGTCATGGGCAAGAAAACTTTTGAATTTACACTCAGTGTGTTGGATGAAATGCAGCGAAAAGCGCCGGATGAATACCGGCAGGCAATTGCTAAAACGAATTTCAAACCGGAAGAGTTTGAGAAGTGGAAGAAAATGGCCGAGAAGATGCGAATTCTCAAAGATGAGCGTACCGGTGTTTTCGAACAGCACGCAGGTTATTTTGATTTACCACACGTGAACCTGAAAAGTTTAACGATGGAGCAAATCCCGATTTACAAGAATTGGGCCTATGTCAAGATTTTCCGTCACAACATGATTAAGCAGCCTGATGTGTTGAATCTGATGTATTTCTTTAGCCAGGATTACACCCTCGAAGAGAAGCGCGCCAATTATGAATTTTATGAGGCTCGGACGATTCACGAATCATCTTTATCACCCTCCTTGCATGCCATACTTGCGGCAGAGTTGGGAAAAATGGACGAAGCCTATAAATTCTTTGCATATGGAGCACGTTTGGATCTGGATGATTACAACCGCAATACCGAACAAGGATTGCATGTTACTTCTGCCGCAGGGGTTTGGGCCAGTATGATTTTTGGATTTGGCGGTATGCGAACGGATGGGGACGCCCTCATTTTCAATCCCACATTGCCCACTCAATGGAATTCCTATCGCTTTAGAGTCTATTACCAAGGAGCTAAAATTGAAGTGTTGGTAGATCGTGAGAAAGTTCAGTTCCAGGTGATCAGTGGCCCATCGGTGACGATAAATGTATATGAAACAAATTATGTCCTCAGCTCTGAGAAAACCAAAGTGAAACTTCGGTAAACGGATTAATCTACTTTTGGTAGAGTTCTGGCTAATTGCAGTTCACGAAACCTGAGATCGAGGCAAAAAACCATATGTCCCCATTTTCAATTCATAGAAGGTGGTCAGCCGTTGGATTATTCTCCTTGAAAGCTCTCTAGATAGACAATCGCATGTGAGCTGACCGTTAGCCTGGTTGAATGTGCGATTATTGTTTTTTTGCTGTCCGTGATTCATAATGAAGATACAATTCGATATCTAAAGGTTAGTAGATCAAAAGAGCATATAAATCCCAGGAGATACAGATATGACCCAAAATGCACCAACTAAATCCGCCATGCCTCAACCATATGTTGGAGAGAATCATCCAAAAATTGGCATCCGCCCAACAATCGACGGGCGTCGTAAGGGAGTACGTGAATCTTTGGAAGAAACTACAATGGGTTTAGCGAAGGCTGTCGCTGACCTGTTGAAACGGAATTTACGCTACCGGGATGGTACCCAGGTGGAGTGCATTATTGCTAATACTTGCATTGGTGGGGTGGCAGAAGCGGCAGAAACTGCTGCTTTGTTTTCACGTGAAGGAGTTGGCTTATCCATCACGGTAACGCCTTGCTGGTGCTATGGGTCAGAAACCATGGATATGGATCCGCTAATTCCAAAAGCGGTCTGGGGGTTTAATGGGACTGAACGTCCTGGTGCAGTTTACCTGGCCGCAGTTCTGGCAGCATATACCCAAAAAGGATTACCCGCATTCGGAATTTATGGACGTGATGTACAAGATGCAGGTGATACGCATATCCCGGCCGATGTGGAAGAGAAACTACTACGTTTTGCTCGGGCAGGGTTGGCGTTTGCCACCATGCGTGGAAAATCATACCTTTCTTTAGGGGGTACCTCCATGGGTATCGCTGGTTCCATTGTTGATCAAGATTTCTTTGAAAACTATCTTGGTATGCGAGTTGAGACAGTAGATATGTGCGAGTTTACTCGCCGTATAGATGAGAAAATTTATGATCAGCATGAATTTGACCAAGCGTTATCCTGGGTTAAAACAAATTGTCCTGAAGGTAGTGATCTTAACCCAATTGATAAACAACGCTCCCGTATTCAGAAAGATAAAGACTGGGAAACCGTGGTCAAAATGACCCTGATTGCCCGTGATTTGATGGTTGGCAATCGTCGTCTGGCTGATATTGATTGGGGTGAAGAAGCACTCGGGCATAACGCCATCCTTGCAGGGTTCCAAGGTCAACGTCATTGGACGGATCACTCTCCGAATGGTGATTTTATGGAGACTATGCTTAACTCTTCATTTGATTGGAACGGTCCCCGTACTCCGTATATTTTTGCAACTGAAAACGATAGCCTAAATGGTACTGCAATGTTGTTTAGCCATTTATTAACCAATACCGCACAAATATTCGCTGATGTTCGTACCTATTGGAGCCCAACTGCGGTCAAACGTGTCACTAATTATGACTTGAAGGGAAAAGCAACAGGTGGAATAATTCACCTGATCAACTCGGGATCAGCAGCTCTTGATGCCACCGGTCAACAACAAAAAGAGGGCAAGCCTGTTATGAAACCATTTTGGGATCTTAGCGATTCTGACATTCAAAAATGTCTAAAAGCAACACATTGGGCTCCAGCAATTACGGAATATTTTCGTGGCGGCGGTTTCTCATCCTTGTTCCTGACCAAAGGCGATATGCCTGTAACCATGAGCCGGATCAATCTTGTAAAAGGATTGGGGCCGGTACTTCAGCTTGCCGAAGGTTGGACAGTTGAACTACCTGATGAGGTGAACAAAAGGCTGGATGAACGAACCAATCCGACTTGGCCGACAACCTGGTTTGCTCCACGGGTCACGGGGCGGGGTGCATTTCGCGATGTATATTCTGTGATGGCTAATTGGGGCGCCAACCACGGTGCCATAAGCTATGGCCATATTGGTGCGGATTTGATCACCCTGGCTTCACTATTGCGCATACCGGTATGCATGCATAATCTGGATGAAGATGTGATTTTCCGTCCAAGTGCGTGGAGTGCTTTTGGAACTGATGATTTGACCAGCGCAGATTATAGGGCTTGTGCCAATTTTGGTCCTGTCTACGGATGAAAAAAAATACTGCCCCAACATTTTTAGCTTTGGACTTGGGCGCTGAAAGTGGCAGGGCTATTCTCGGCTGTTTGGATTCAAAAAAGCTGAAATTACAAGAAATTCATCGATTTATCAATATCCCAGTTAAGGAAGATAATTCCCTGCATTGGGACGTAATGCGTTTGTGGTCCGAAATGAAACAGGGGTTGGCAGCGGCAATTAAAGAAACCAATGGCAGCCTGATCAGTTTGGGAGTTGATACCTGGGGGGTTGATTTTGGTTTGCTTGATTCAAAAGGCTCCCTTCTTGGAAACCCATTTCATTACCGCGATCGGAGAACGGACGGGATGGTGGACGCTGCTTTCAAAAAGGTTTCCCAACGCGAAATCTATGAACAAACTGGTAATCAAATCATGGCTATTAACAGTCTCTATCAATTATTATCCATGGTTAAAAACAATTCATTGCTTCGAAACGCAGATCGGTTTCTCAACATTCCTGATCTTTTCAATTATTGGTTTTCAGGAATAAAAGCATCTGAACTCACCATTGCCTCGACAACTCAATGTTTCAATCCGCGAACAAGGAATTGGGCGAATGGATTGTTGAACAAATTAGATATCCCACTCAATTTTTTTGGTGAAATCATTCAACCAGGCACTGAGCTTGGAAGAATAAAGAGTGAAATCTTGGGGGATATTGGTTCGAGCAACATTAAGGTTGTTGCCGTCGCTTCGCATGATACCCAATCCGCAATTATGGCTGTACCCTCATTGACAGACGATTTTATTTTTCTAAGTTCAGGCACGTGGTCGTTAATGGGTGTTGAAGTGCTTTCACCGGTTATTAATGATGAAGGTCTGGCAAATGACTTCTCCAATGAATGTAGTTATGGCGGCAAGACCTGCCTGTTAAAAAACATCGTCGGATTATGGATATTACAAGAATGCAAGCGAGAATGGGCTGAAGACGGATATCATTATTCCTATGATGACCTTACCAAAATGGCAGAAACGGCAGTTCAATTTAGTTCATATATCAACCCGGCTGATTCAGTTTTCTTACCTTCCGGAAAAATGGTCGATCGCATCCAATCTTTCTGCAAACGGACCAAACAATGGATTCCCCAAACTCATGCCGAAATTGTGCGTTGCATTCTTGAGAGTCTGGCGTTGGAATATAGAAGAGTCGCAGATCAGATATCAACATTGCTAAAACATGATTTTCATTTGATTCATGTCATTGGGGGAGGGTCGCAAAACAAATTGTTGAACCAATTGACTGCAAATTCAACCGGGCGAACTGTAATTGCCGGACCGGTTGAAGCAACTGCCATTGGGAACATACTTTCTCAAGCCATCAGCGCTAGTGTAATCACGAATCTTGATGAAGGAAGAGAGTTGGTCAGTCATTCTTTCGAAAACAAAGTTTTTGAGCCAGAGTCCATTTCATTATGGAATGAAGCGTATCATAAATACTTGTCATTAACATTGGAGGCGGATTATGAACATGAAATTCCTTAGTGAAAAGAAAGCAAGAAAAGAGATCATTCGAGTAATGCGAATTGTAACTACACAGGGTCTGATTTGTTCAAGTGATGGAAACATCTCAATCCGCCTGAGTGACGACCAATTCTTAATTACGCCCAGCGGACTGTATAAAGCTGCGATGATGGAAGGTGACCTGATTATTGTCAATTGGCAAAATGAGGTAGTAAAAGGCCGGGCAGGGCTTAACCCGACTTCTGAAACTTTGATGCATCTTGAGGCATATCATCAACGCGAAGATATAGGCGCGGTGTTGCATGCGCACCCACTTTATGCAACTGCACTTACCATTGCTGGATTGGAATTCCCATTGAACATTATCCCCGAAGTGCCCATTGCCCTTGGTAGTGTACCCGTCGCAGAATATGCCACGACAGGAACCTCCGCAATGGCTGACAGTATTCGAGAACCAATAAAATCAAGTAAAAATTTGTTATTGAGCCATCATGGCAGCCTAACCGTGGGGAAAACGCTTGAAGAAGCATTAATTGCCCTCGAGCGGATGGAACAT
>PNNU01000224.1 GCA_013824385.1 Anaerolinea sp. | reverse complement strand
AGGCGGTTCCCTACAATACGGACCGTGGAGCACCAAACACGTGAATAGGCCCGAGGTGCTGCTCGTTCCCAAAAGCGCGCGCTCCATGAGCTGTCGCCTGCTAGCGTTAGACCTACAAAAGGTAAGCGTGTCGCACCGAAGACAGCACTGGCGTTTCCATGTTCGGCATTAACATCGTCATCACTCATGCCTTGCCACCCTCGCCCACATGGATGGCTGTGGAGCAATGCCAGTCCGGCACGAGCCTTGGCTGCTGTGGTCAGAGCTCTCTCAAAATACTCTGGTTTGAAACTCGCATTGCCATGGACATTGTGGTCTCCTTTTCCCGGGAGGATCAATCGCTGGATGAGGGCGGTTGTACGGTGCTGGCCATGGCTGGGGTACCACAGGGCGAAACACAGATCCTCTTGGCGATCAGCACGCAAGAGGTGGGTGCGTGCCACGCAAGCCACCTCCTCTGTCATCGCCACACTGCGTGCGGCCCGGCTCATTGTGAGTCCCACAAACGGTAAATGTGGCTCATATAGGCTGCGACCGTTTTTTTGCTCTGGCCCCAATTGGGAAAGGGGCGTGACCAGTATTGCCAAGCGCCACCTGCCCCAGCCTCGAAGGGTTGAGCTTGCGTGTGGTGCACTGCTCCCGTGGGATGACCGCCACCTGTATTAATGGGGTGAATATGAGGAGAGACATGCGGGCCGCTCGGTACCGTCACAGGAAAATCAGAAGGCACGACAAAACCGTGTCGTACCTTCTGACCAGAGAAGCGGCCGGTTAGGACCTCGTAATCAATGACTATGTGATCGGGTTTTCCAGGCAGCGCCATCGGGTTGTAACCGAGATCGTGCAGACCTTTGACAAATAGCTCGACACCGGTACGGATTGGGCCGTCCGAGACCGGGGTTGGCTCCAGCGAAATGATCTGAAAGTGCATCCCATTATGGAGCTTAATAGGTACACTGCCTTTATCTCTGTAGCTAACCGTTTGATGCCCCCCTTTGATCTGAACCAGGTAATTGGTTAACGGGTCTTTCTTGCCAAATTCACGGATGATTTCATCGGGCGTCATCTCCTTCCTTTCCGTTTCCTCCGGCTCCCCATCGACGGTGAAATGAATTTCATGATGGTTATGAGCCTTTGCCTCCTTTATTTCTTGCAGTGCTTCTTCGACCTCATGCTCCGCAGCCTCTTCGGCGATCCTGGCCGCTTTCAAATCGGCTTCCGCCTTTTTGAGATGGGCTTCCGCCTGCTCAAAACCGCTTTCTTTCACTTCCTCAACGTCTTTGTTTCCCATGATAAACCTCCTACAAGATTCGTTTTCGGCAAGCACGGCCTCCGCCATGCTGTAACAATTAATCTGCCGTTATGGTAAGATTAATCTTACTCTTTCTATTTGTCAAGCGTTATGTTACAATTCCATCTGATAAATCAGACACGGAAATGAGGAGGTGTGGTGTGGCGCTTGGTTCAAGGCTGAAAGAATTGAGGTTGCGGAAAGGTTCATCTCTCCAGCATGTAGCTGATTCGGTTGGCGCGTCAAAGGCTCACATCTGGGAATTGGAGACCGGCAAGAGCAAAAATCCATCCGTTGAATTGCTTTCGGGACTAGCAAGATATTTTGATGTGCCTATTGCGACCTTGGTTGGTGAGAACCCTAACGTAATCGGTGAAGATCCTGAACTCATTACGATGTATCGTGACTTTAAAGGGCTTGAAAGTAATGATCGACAAACAATCCGTAATATTATGAAAGTACTAAGGGAGCAGACAAAGGAGAAAAAGTGATAGAAATTAATAGATTCGATATAGCTGATTTTGCTTCACCCGAGCGGATCGTGGAGGGAATCATCTGTAAAATACCCGATCTTCCAGTCCCTGTTCCCGTTGAAGAAATAGCCCTGATGCTGGACATCATTAGCATTAAGGAGCTGGAAACCGAGGGATATGAAGGTGCGCTTGTAACCGATGTCGAGAAATCGAAGGGTTTCATCTTAGTTAACATGGTTACTCCTGTACAGCGTCGCCGCTTCACCATCGGCCATGAGTTGGGCCATTTCCTTTGTCCTTCCCACAGACCGATAAGCGGCAACCAGTTTCTTTGCTCTTCTGATGATATGTTGCTAACGTCTGCGCGCGAACAAGGTCGTGCTGTCCGCATGGAACTTGAAGCCAATCGTTTCGCTGCCTCCTTGCTGATGCCCCTTCCACACTTTCGTAAGGATTTGCGTCTTCACAAAGGGGCGGACATCGAGCACATTCTTTCTCTTGCCCGGCGTTATGAAACCAGTAAGGAAGCTACCGCTCGCCGATACGTCGATGTTCAGGACGAGCCGCTCGCAATACTTGTTTCGCAGAATGGCCGTATTTTAAGGTTTTACAAAGCCGAGGACTTTCCCTATCTTGACGTGAGGTGTGGAAACCCAGTGCCACAGGGGTCACTCACTCATAAACCTGATCTTACAAAAGGGGTCCCTTCAGAACAGGAAGAACTGGATGGCAGTATTTGGCTCTCCATGCAGCGTGGAAGGCGATCCCCGATGATTTACGAACAGGTTCTTCACCAAAGCGATGGATACCGTCTGACGCTACTTACACTTGCGGAGGATCCCGAGGAGCTTGAGGAGGAGGAAGACCTAAGAGACTCATGGGCACCCCGGTTTAAGCGATAGCGATTATTTCGGCGCTACATTTGCGTCTACGAATGATCTGATCGCCCAGCGGATTGCAATCTTGGTCCTCGGTTATTAGAGCTAAGTGGAAGTCCCGCCTGTGCCCACCATCGCCGACCTTCACTCAGGCCGAGAGACGATCGCCCCCGTTTTCCCCAGTGTACTTACTGCTGGCTTTGCATTGGCCTATTTCGAAGCAGGTCAAAAAAGAGAATCCCGAATGGACATGCGCCAGTAGATCCTCGATTGTGTGGGAATCTCGAAAAAGCTCTATTTGAAATTCATTCAGGGATGCCGGTGCTCTACATCGATGCCGTTGCTATGCCCACACGGGCAATGTTGATGATGTTTTAGAATGATTACAAGGACGAGCGTGAAGGACCTACCAGATGCTGTGATCATGGGAGAGGTGGATAAACACTATGATGATGGATCATGAAAACATATGGTGGTAGTAGTACTGTACCAATATATTATTAATTTATTACTATAGTTTTTCTGGAAATGAGCCGTTATATGTATTAAAAAGATCATCGTTCACGTATTTTCCGTAAAGAAAGATGATCGGTTACAATGTAAAAAATATCTTGACAAACCGCTAAAAATATGTCCATAGGCCAGCCAAAAGGCTATAACTGATTGGGTATGGCTATGCAATCTCTGATCAGAGGTACCTTTCTTAGCGGAGGCTCCCGCGCTCATGAAGAGAACGGGGCTTTGTTTTATATAAAGAGGTATATCATTATTCGGTTCAGTGGTGCATCAGTTACGGGTAATTTTTTTGTGAGGTGGCGAAATTAGACAACACTTAGGAGGGAGGAGATCATGGAGGCCGGGAAACAAAAGGAGGTTGTTGGTGTTAACAAAGTTTCCTTTGCCGAGGGCCTGAGGCGGATATCCCAGGAGGGGATTGCAGGCGGATTTACTGAACGAGAAAAGGAGTGGTTCGAAAAAATAGAAAACGCGGAAGAGAAATCGAAACAAAGGAGACTCGTGTTAGGGAGACAAATTTGACCGAGGCTATGTGCAGTCAGAAAACCGGCTTTAGTTGGATATAAAGCCGGTTTTTCTTTGGGAGAAGAGGGAAAGAGAGCAATGACTCTTTTAAGACCCGTAGGTGAAGGTCAATCCTTTTTTACCTTTATCGAGGATTATTGTCCTTCAGAAAAAAAATCTGCTAATCGGTCCATTCATCGACTATGCTCTTTGATGAGAAAAATGGGGGCGGAAACTGCTATCATTGAGAACATAGATGAAAATTTCTCTGAAGTAAAAGAAGAATATGCCGCACTCAAGGAACATTACGAAGGATCTACAATAAACATCAATTCCTTCAAGATATCTTTTACTTCAGAGAGAATAGATCATATAAAGAAAATCACTGAGATCGATGACAGCCAATTTTTGGCAAGTGTTATTATAATTAATTTCGATGCCAGTGGGATATCGAAATCTTATATTTTCAGGGCCATTATTGCCCTTCCCGGAACAAAGCAAAAAGCAGAAAATGATGGTCACTGGTATGGTCGTTTTTTCAGAATTATCGCAAATCTCTACGGGAAAAAACGAAAAAGCAATAGAGATTTATTATTGAATAATTATATACATGTCTATAGAACATTTACCTGCGAGATTAGGATATCTGAATCTTGCATTCATACTTTTAATATTGTCGGAACTTATTTCAGCCAACAAAATGATTCTACTTCCGTTTGCGGTCATGCAGCCCTTTGCATGGCGATCAATAATATGCCTATCTATGCAGGGAAATTGATCACGCCCGAAGATGTGAACAAGTTAATTGGAATTGACCATAAGACGATAAAATTGGGATCAGAATCAGGTGTTGGTTTATCCTTAGATAATTTTTATACAACATTAGACAGTTTGGGAATTAAATATCGTGATATGAATTTCGAATTACTTCCATCCAAAATTGAATATGATGACGTCATCCATAAATATCTTGAAAGTGGCCGTCCTGCCCTTCTAATATTCCGAACGGTCGGTACTGATTTGCATGTAGTTACTGTGCTTGGGCACACACTGAATACGGATCTATGGAGACCAGAAGCAGAGTACGCATATATTAACGCTCGTTTTCCTGATGACCAACTAGCCTGTAGACCAGCATCTGAATGGGCAGATAATCTTATTATTCATGACGACAATTTTGGTATGTATCAATGTTTACAAACTGATTCCTTAAAACGGTCAACAGATATTAAGACTGATCCAGAATTCAGAGCAGTTCATGCAGTAATGATTACGCCAGATGATGTGCAGACATTTGTCTACGAAGCTGAATACGCAAGCATAAAAATTACAAAAGGTTTTCTCTTGAGGCAAAAACAATCAGCCATCGTTCTCAATGATTGGCTCGAGCGCCTACTCCTTTCAGATAGTTTAAGCTCGATTTCTGTAGTAAGAACTCTACTTGTCAGGAAAGCAGATTATTTGCAAAGCATCAATGCGATGGACTTTGAAGGGCATTCATTCACCGACAGCGAAAAGCGAGAACTGACCATAGATCTTCCGGATCTTTTCTGGCTTTCCGAGATTACATTACCAGATTTGTACACGGCAAATAAAACAAAGTTGATAGATTTCTTTTATCCCTGTAATTTAGCGACTTCACTTAAGGATATATATTCGAGATGGATTCAAATTAGGTTTCCGGAAGCCCTGATAAAAAGAACCGCATCAGGAGAGTCGGTATATGATCTTTCAGTTACGAGCCATTACCCACTGTTTAGGTTGCCTGATGAACCAACGAGGCCAGAATGGTAAGGCTTTGAAGATATTAGATTTGCCCAAACTTCTTTGTTCGCACTTGTACGCTTTTCCTCTGTAATTCAATAAATACAATATTTGCGGCTTAGTTTATTATTCGCTGGTAAAAACTGCCGCGGATAATATAAAATCAATCCCCGCGATAACATAAAAATATTTGATAATGCCCATTTCCACTGATGGTCTGCATCAAAATACTTTCTTTTTTGTGTTGTACCTTTGTTGTACTTTTTAGAAATTTTAAGATAGTCCATAAAATAAGATAGTTGCAATATTAATATAAAATATTGTCTAATAACTTCAATATGTTAAATGTGTCCGCATTTATTGAATTTGTTGAACGTATTATGCTTTTTCCATTTGAGCTAACGTATTGAAAGCAGAGAAAAATGCCGAAATATCAATGGTTTCAGGTTCTCATATTTTCGGGTTCAAATCCCGGCTTCGGCACCATAAGAAAAACGGGGGGTTGGCTGATTCATCGGTTAATCCTCTGTTGCTTTTTGGGGGACTTGGTCAATGGTTGGTCAACAGAGAATACCCGATTCAGAATGTGACATGTATTCGGGAG
>PNNU01000223.1 GCA_013824385.1 Anaerolinea sp. | reverse complement strand
ACGCACGATGTTACTTTCCAAGCTTCAAGATTTGTTAGGCGAAACCACTGCCACCAAGAGCGTTTTAGATCTGATTGGCCTGACTGAAGAGTTGGGCGCGGGAGTTCGCGCAAAAGCCCAGGACGATTTTGCGGCAATAGGGCTATTGTTGAAGAGTTTCTATATTGGCAACTTGAAACCTTCCACCAAGTCCGCGGAAGAATTGCGCGCAATGGGTATGTTGGATATGGCGACTTATGCTCAATTGCAGGCCTCTGATGCCATGCGTGAAGCCGCCAATAATCCTGGTGGTGGAGCTGGCCTGACTGCTGGCATTGGCGCTGGCCTTGGAATTGGCAACGTGCTATCACAATCTCTCGCCGGTATTGGTCAGAATCAACCCCAGGCGGGTTCAGTAGCCGCGGCTGCAGGAGCTGCTGCCGCTATTCCTTCGGTGATGACTACCTCAGAAGCTGCTACTGTTTTAAAAGTTGCTGAAGCTGATGTAATCGCAGCCATTACCTCCGGTGGTCTGAAAGCCAAGAAAATCGGTGAATCTTACCGCATCAGCAAAGAAGCACTAGAGAACTTCCTGAAAGAATAATCCAAAGAAAGCGTAAAAAAGACAGCCCGGTTTTACATGCCGGGCTGTTTTCAATTTTTAAGCGAGTGTATAATTCTTATGCAGTGAATACAGCAACGAAGGTGGCTTGATGAAACTTCAAGAATACCAATCGAAAATATTGTTCACTATGTACAATATTCCCGTTCCAAACGGGAGAATCGCTGAATCAATCAGCGAGGTCAAGCAAATCAGCGAAGAGTTGGGCGGCAGGGTGGTAATTAAAGCCCAGGTATTATCGGGGGGAAGGGGCAAGGCAGGCGGTGTTCGGATTGCCAAAACCATTGACGAGGCAGAAGAATTCGCCGGCCAAATATTGGGCAAAGAAATCAACGGATTGTTGGTGCGCAAGGTTTTAGTGGATGAAATGGTTTCTATTGATAAAGAAATCTACCTTAGCATCGCCAATGACCGAAATTCCCAGAAACCGATATTGATGGCATCCAGTTTTGGCGGTATGGATATAGAAGACGTTTCACGCAATAATCCCGAGAAAATAGTAAAACGCGTGATTGATCCATTATTGGGGCTGCGTGACTATCAACTTCGCGATGTGGCGATAAATATCGATCTGGACCGCGTCTATTGGCAGGATTTTAGCAGGATCATCAATCAATTATGGAAAGTATATGTGGATTGTGACGCCACATTGGTTGAAATAAATCCCCTTGTGATTACATCTGAAAAGAAGTTTTCGGCATTGGATGCCAAAGTTGTACTGGATGACAATGCATTATTCAGGCATCCCAACCTTTCTGATTTTCGCGATAAGGATGCTGAACCTCCTACCGAAATTCAAGGGCGCAAGATTGGCGTATCTTTCATTAAAATGGACGGCAATATTGGCTGTTTGGTGAATGGAGCAGGGTTAGCCATGGCGACGATGGATATCATCAAAGAATTGGGTGGAGAAGCCGCCAACTTTCTGGATATCGGCGGCGGAGCAAATGCCAAAAAAGTGGAAGATTCTCTGCGATTGATTCTTTCGGATGAAAAAGTAAAAGCCATTTTGATCAATGTGTTTGGCGGCATTACCCGCTGTGATGAGGTTGCCAGAGGTATCTTGAGCGCTTTCAAAGAGATTCAAACCAATATCCCGATTGTGGTCAGATTGGTGGGAACTAACGATGAAGCAGGCCTTCATTTGCTTGGAGGTACAGATCTGATTCCGGCCAAGAGTCTGTTTGAGGCAGCCACAATTGCTGTTCAAAAAGCCAGGGAGGGGAACGAATGAGCATATTGGTGAACAAAGACACGCGTTTGCTGGTGCAAGGTATCACCGGGAACGAAGGCTTATTCCATACCGAGCAGATGTTGAACTATAAAACCAATATTGTGGCTGGCGTCACCCCTGGTAAGGGCGGTGATTGGGTGTTGAATGGCAAGATCCCTGTGTTTGATTCTGTTCAGACTGCCGTGGACGTGACCGGCGCCAACGCGAGTATCATTTTTGTTCCAGCCCGTTTTGTAGGCGATGCCATTTTTGAAGCTGTTGATGCCGAGATTCCGCTGGTAGTGTGTATTACCGAAGGGGCTCCCATTCAAGACATGATGAGGGTAAAACAATATCTTTCCTCAAGAAACACACGTTTGATCGGACCCAATTGTCCGGGGTTGTTAACACCAGGTGAAGCCAAAGTGGGTATCATCCCCGGCAACATAGCAACTTCTGGAAACGTTGGAGTCATTTCACGTTCTGGTACTTTAACTTATGAAGTGCTTTATGCATTGACCCAAAATGGTATGGGGGTCTCCACCTGTGTAGGGATAGGCGGAGATCCGGTCAAGGGCATGAATTTTGTGGATTGCCTGGAACTATTTGAAGCGGATGCCAGAACGGATTCAGTAGTGATGATTGGAGAAATTGGCGGTAACGATGAAGAAATTGCTGCCAGTTATATTACGGCGAGCATGACCAAGCCTGTAGTGGCTTTTATTGCAGGTATTTCGGCGCCTCCAGGCAAACGGATGGGACATGCCGGTGCTCTCATCGAAGGAACATCAGGAACAGCTCAAAGCAAGATCCAGGCACTTCAGTCAATAGGCGTAAAAATAGCCCGTTATCCTGAAGAGATTCCGGGCTTGATTACTGTCTGATACCGTCTTGAGGTGTGTAAATCTCACCAGGAGACTACAGATTTATTTTTTATGGCTTTCGATGTAAGTTACTGCATCTGAAACGGTCTTAATATTGCGTGCGTCTTCATCATTGATGTTGATATCGAATTTCTCGCAAAATCCGTCGATCAAAAAGAATTGATCCATGGAGTCAGCTTTTAAATCCTCAACGAAACGGGTTTCTTCTTTAACTTCTTTGGCATCCACTTTCAATACATCAACGATAACTTCCGTAACTTTATTTAGTGTTTCACTCATCTTAAAAGCCTCCTGGCGGTAGTTGTGTTATTGATTACGATAAATTGTAACGATCCTGAATATTCTGTCAAGGACTGTTTTATCACAAAATCGCATCCTTATCTACAAAACACTTAAAATTCGGTTAAGGTGTGAATAAATTTCATATTCAGAAGGTAGTATTTGGGGAATGATTTTATTTTGTTTTGGTATACTCAAAGCAAGAATTGAGGAGAAATGGACGATTCTCAACAGTTGACGGAAAGCCGAAAACAAGACCATATCGAGATCAATCTGCGCAAAGACGTGCAATCTTTGCTTTCTGCAGGTTTTGATCTGTATCGCTTTGAACATAATCCTCTGCCTGAAATTGATCTTAAGAATATTTCAACCATTTGCGGTTTTCTGGGTAAGACCTTACAAGCACCCTTATTAATTTCATCCATGACTGGTGGAACGGCTGAAGGATTGAAAATTAATCGAAATCTGGCAGAAGCTGCGCAATTGCGTGGTATCGCGCTTGGGCTAGGATCTGGCAGAGCGGGCCTTGACTCTGAAGAGGCAGCAAAGACTTATCAACTAAGAAAATGGGCGCCTTCCATTCCCATTTACGCGAATCTGGGCGCGATTCAGCTTAACTATGGCTGCGGCGTGGATGAGTGCAAGCGGGTGGTCGAAATCGCTGAGGCAGATGCTTTGATCTTGCATCTCAATTCACTGCAAGAAGCGCTGCAACCTGAAGGGCAGACCAATTTTGCAGGTTTACAAAAGAAGATTGAAAAGGTTTGTAAAACACTTGGCGTGCCAGTTATAGCCAAAGAAGTTGGCTGGGGTATCAATGCCAAAGCAGCCAGGCGATTGGTGGATGCGGGTGTGAGCTGCATCGATGTTGCCGGCGCCGGGGGAACTTCATGGTCTGAAGTGGAAAAATATCGTAATACTTCGGAAGAACGCATCCGTACCAGTTCGCATTTTCAAGATTGGGGCATCCCTACCTCAGAAGCGGTGAGAGATGTATGTACTGCGTTACCGCAGGTTCCTGTGATCGCATCAGGCGGTTTGCGTAAGGGCATGGATATTGCGAAAAGTTTGGCGCTCGGCGCTTCAATGGGCGGGGTTGCGGGAGGTTTTTTAAAGGCAGCCACCCAATCCAGTGAAGAAGTAGTAAAACTTATTGATGAATTAATTCTCGAGTTGCGCATAGTCATGTTCGCTACTGGCTCCGGGACCATAGAGCAATTGAAAAACACACCCATTCACAAGAGTTCAAAAAATGACTGACAAGATCGTGATCTCTGAACTGCAGACTGCCATCGACGATGAATTGCATGGTTGCATTGATCTTCTGCTAAATGATTATCCTGCAGAGTATATATCGATGTTGAATTATCAATTAGGCTGGGAAGGCGAAAACAGCGGCCTTGATGCGCAAGGGAAACGGATCCGTCCGTTGCTTGTCTTATTGGCCTGTCATGCTTGTGGAGGGGATTGGCGTAAAGCACTACCAACAGCAGCCGCGGTGGAATTGGTGCATAATTTTTCTCTGATTCACGATGATATTCAAGATTGCAGCGAGACCCGACGTGGCAGAAAAACGGTATGGAAAATTTGGGGTGAAGCGCAGGCTATCAATGCCGGGGATGCCATGCTGACCGTTGCACAGCTTTCACTCTTTCGGCTGAACTCGCATTTCGATCCAGCGCTGATTAATCAGGCTATCAATCTACTCCAATCTGCGTGTTTGAAGCTCACCCGCGGACAGTATCTGGATATTGCCTTTGAAGATCAGGAAGACCTACCCATGGACCTTTATTGGCAGATGGTTGAAGGTAAAACAGGCGCCTTATTGGCAGCCTGTCTTGGGATGGGCGCTTTAACAGGTCTGGCGGAAAAATCACTTTGGCAAAGCTTAATGGATTTTGGCAGCAAAATTGGAGCCGCTTTTCAAGTGCAGGACGATTGGCTTGGAATTTGGGGAAACGACCAACTAACCGGTAAATCCACGATCAGCGACCTGGTTGCTAAAAAGAAAACTTATCCAATACTCTTGGGAATACAAAATAATCAGGAGTTTTTCAAGGATTGGCTTTCTTTATCAACTGTTTCAACTAAGGATGCATTGCGTTTGGCGAATCTGTTGGAAAGTGAAGGGTCCGCGCAAAGCACCAACCGGAAGTTTGAACAGCTTTATGCAGAAGCATTTGAATTATTAAATTCTTTAAAATTAAATCCAGAGAACGTTGAACCGCTGCTTCAAACAATCAAGGGGTTGTTTAACCGTAATAAATAGAATTAATTTGGGGGAGCAAGGTGTTTTAGCTGTCTGGCGGTATTTAATTTAACCTGCTCTTCAGCCAACTCAAAAAGTGTTTTTTCAGTTTCTGGATCAACATATTCCGGCAGCAGTTCTGCAAATGGCAGAATTAGATGGGCATATCGATACAGGTTGTAATCCAACACTTCACCGTTAAAAACAATGATGTCCAGGTCAATCGTACGGGGGGCATTCTTATCATCTAGTCTTACTCGGCCAAGCACTTCTTCAATGTGGCACAGGCATTGTTCTTTGAGCGTATATGCGTCGAGATCCGTTTCGAGCATGACGGCTGTATTCAAGAAATCGGCGGCATTACTGCCAACAGGTTTGGTCTGCCAGGTATGCGAAACATCATAAATCAAAAAATTTTGTTCCAAATAGCCAAGAGCCAGAAGAATATTCTTCTCCGGTTCAATGTTGGATCCCAGCAGCACATACGCTTCGTTCATGTGAATTATTGTCCGCGGACGATTTCAACGCCTACTGAGCGAGAGAAACGGACAGCACCTGGTTTTTCTACACGGACGAGTACCGACTGCACTTTTTTATCTTCGAGGCAAAGCTTGGCAATATCTTCAGCCAGGGCTTCAACGGTATAGCGTTTGATGGTTTCTGTATGGGCCAGCACTTTCTTGGCGATGGTGCGGTAATTGACTGAATCTTCCACATCGTCCGATTTGCCGGCAGTGGAAATATCAGCAGAAATCTCAATATTGACGAGAATATCTTGCGGCTGTTCGCGTTCACGTTCAGAGATGCCAATCAC
>PNNU01000222.1 GCA_013824385.1 Anaerolinea sp. | reverse complement strand
TAAAAAAAAAGACACTCTTTCGAGTGTCTCATTCTAGTAGCGGGGGTGCGATTCGAACGCACGACCTCCGGGTTATGAGTTCCAATCTTGTTTCGCGTACTTTAGACCTTCAGGTTATTAGTTCAGCCAAGCCCGGCGATGTTTGATCTAAAAGGACCCGGCGTGAATAGATTGAATTACAAATAGAATTTTAACATGAGAAAGAAACAAATTCAATAGTAAAACTAATCAATGTTAAACTAATCAAAAAAAATAGAAGAAATCTCAAAACGTTATAAATCTTTATTTACATTTTTGATTGAAATAGAGTAAACCCAAATTGATTGTTGTTATCCTCTTAATTCTATATGTAAAGTAAGTTCATAAAGTTAGAAATCTCACACCTCCAATATTTGTGACAACCATTTCTAAAAAAATTATTTTTTTGTTGCCACTGAGAATCTCGAAATGTTAGAAATTGTTAATTTCTTACCAAAGAAAAACGGTTGTTAAATCCATTATCTTAGAATTAAATTTGAGACAATTTGAAACAAAAAAAGACAAAATGAGACAATAATGCAGACAAACCTTTGATGTCTTAAGTTGTCTTAAGATTATTCAGTTTTGAAGATTTCTGCGAGATGAATTTTGAAACAAATGGCGATTTTCATTGTGACCCTCTTTTTCATAATGTATATCAAGATTCTGATCTCGACTATGAAGATTATAAAGATTATGAAATCGCCAGGTTGTTTGAAGAGTATTCGAAAATTAATTGGATAATGATTTGGTTCTAAAAGGTTATCGCGACCTTCATACCGCGTTCGGATTTTCAAATAGGAATTTTCCAGAGGAACTAGATACGCTTGTCGAAAACTTTTTGAAGCACCAACCGCTGGCGAAAGTGAATTTGCTGGTGGATATCTACAAACTGGTGTCTGTACATACTCGGTTAGCGCTTAGGGCGCACGAACTCTAATTTGTGTCCATAAATGCCCATTTAACCTCGTGTGGCTAGGAAAGTAGTAAACGCGGTATTAATCACAAAGAAAACGTGGTTAATTAATGTTTCTTTTAATGGGCATGAAGGTTCTATCAATATTATTTCCCTGGGTAAAAGCAATGCTAATTGATTTTTTCGGCTGACGGTAAAGGGATTCACGTAGGTGAGCGCATCATTGTTTGGGTGTTGGCCCTAAATTGGATTAGATTTTCGAGATGATTTATTCACCTGGTTTAGGTGCATAGTGCCCATTGATCCAGGCTTCGCCGCTTGGGCTGACTTCTTTCTTCCAGACCGGCACAATTTCTTTCAACCGGTCAATGCCGTAACGTGCAGCATCAAAAACGCCGCTGTCGCGGTGAGAAGCTCCGCAGGCAATCAAGGTGGTGGGGGTTTGCGGTTTAAGTTTTCCAATGCGCTGCACAATGGCGATCCCCTGGATGACCGGCCAGCGCTCCCTGATCTCGGCTGCCACCTGGCGCATCTTGCTTTCGGCCATGGGAACGTAGGCTTCGTACTCCAACAGGCTGGTCTCTCGATTTTCACGTTTTGTTTCTCCGCGCACCACGCCCGTAAACAAGACCACCGCCCCAGTTTGCGGAAGTGTGATCTGATCGGTCAATTCGTTCAAATCAATTTCATCTTCGGTAATTGTAATGATCAAGGGAAATTCGGCCATCTTTACTCCGGAAACTGATTGATCACGTCGCCGGATAGTCCGCCGTGTTTCTCAACCAGTCTGATCTTTTGAATTACCATGGTCTTTTCCACGGCTTTAGCCATGTCATAGATAGTCAAAGCTGCCACGGACACAGCCGTCAGCGCTTCCATCTCAACACCGGTTTTGCCGTTGACCCTGGTGGTTGCGGTGATGCGCACGCCCGGGATGGAATCGTCAAGCTCCAGCTCAACTTCAATATGTGAAAGCGCCAAGGGATGACACAGCGGAATCAGTTCGGAGGTCCTTTTGGCGCCTTGGATGCCTGCGATCTTGGCCACGGTCAGAACGTCGCCTTTTTTGTTGAGGCCTTCACGGATTAATTTCAAAGTTTCAGGTTTCATTTTGACCTCACCCTGGGCAACGGCCGTCCGCACAGTGTCAGGTTTTGCGCCAACATCCACCATTTTTACTTTTCCGTTGGCATCCAGATGGGTTAATTCATTATTCATGCGAAGTTATTCCCTTTGTGGTAGAGCGGATCTTGTAGCTTAGCCGCCAATTTGCGACATGTGCCGCGCGTCAGGGCAGTTGTGGCTCTTGAGTTGATGGCCTTCAGGTTTTTCTGACACAGCCTTTGAAATGAAGGATTCAAGGTCCGCGCCTTTTTTGAGTGCGTCTCTTAATGATATTTCCTTATCCACTAATAAACAAGAGCGCAGCCAACCATCCGCGGTCAGCCGCAGGCGGTTGCACTTGCTGCAGAAATGATCCCCCAACGGAGAAATGAATCCCACCGTGCCTAAAGCGCCCGGAATTTTAAAGGTTCGTTCTGGCCCAATCGAATTTTCGATTATCAGAGGATCCATTTTCAGCGGATCTAAAATGGCATGCAGTTTTTGTACTGAAATATATCGTTCTGCAACAGAGGGCAGCCCGTTGCCCCATTCTTGTTCATTGGCCACTGGCATGAGTTCGATGAAGCGCACATGCCAGGTATGCTTAATGGATAGGGATGCCATTGCTGTCACTTCATCTTCGTTAAATCCGCCCACCACCACCGTGTTCAACTTGATTGGGTAAAGACCAGCCGCTTCTGCTGCCAGAATACCGTTCCAGACCTTTTGGAAGTCGCCAAAACGGGTTAATTTCTTGAATTTAGCCGGATCCAATGTATCCAGACTGATGTTAACACGGTCCAATCCGGCGTCAAACAGCGGTTTGGATAGTTTTTCAAGCAGCATCCCGTTGGTGGTCAAACTGAGATCGGTCACGCCTGGAATTTCTTTGATCCTTTTCGCAATTTCCAAAACATCCGGCCGAACAAGCGGCTCACCTCCCGTTAATCGGATTTTGTAGATTCCCAAACGGGCTGCTGCCTGTGCCACGCGTACAATCTCATCCGCGGAAAGCACAACATCATCTGGCATCCATTTTACGCCAGATTCCGGCAAGCAGTAGGCGCAACGCAAATTGCAGCGGTCTGTAACAGAGATGCGTAAATAAGTGATGGCTCTTCCAAAAGGGTCAATCAGCATTTTATGCTTTCATTTCTATTTATCAAGTGAAAATTATCCACCGCTCACAGGAGGAAAAATGGCAACCTCGTCGGTCGCATGTATGATCTGCGCGTGGTCGGCGAATTCCTGATTTATTGAAACCAGAATACTTTTTGCAAAAGGATCAATCGCAGGGAATTGTAGAAAAAGAGTATCCAAAAGACTTTGCACGGTACAAGGTTCATTGGCTTCAATTTCAATTTTTGATTTGCCAACTTTTTCTTTCATTGATGCAAAAAGTAACAACTCAATTTTCATTGATCAATACCATCCCAGCCATTAATCGACTGCCAACATGACGTTCGATGCTTTCACGACTGCATAAACTTCCTTGCCAACTTTCAATTCCAGACTCTCCACAGATTCCTTAGTGATCACTGAAACGATGGTTTCGCCATGTGCAGTGGTGATCACAATCTCACTGTTCACAGCCCCGGATATGATTTCTTTTACAGTTCCCTTGATGACGTTGCGCGCACTCAGTTTCATTCTTTCCTCCAGTCTTATCGCTGATTATCAAATCTTCTATTTGGACTGATTATATCTTATTAGATTTTTGATTTATTTAAATCACCAACCAGTTTTTTTACTGGTTTTTCCATTTATCTTTTGGAGTGTATTTACAAAGATTATTTATCGTGTTATGATATTACTACTCAATTATTGAATAGTCAATTATTAAGTATATAATCATCATTCAAATACCATTCTCGTTTGAATGTATCCTGTTTGAAAATTAAAAACTACGTTGCTAGATCGAATGCAATCAATGGAAAAATCGGCACCAATGGTATCAAAAACGCTGCTCATCACCAAAACCACGATTGAGAAACCTTTTATCAATCGTGGAGTTCCCTACTGGTTTCTATATAGTGTCAAGAATGTCTGGCGCACACTGGCAATTCCACTCGTTTTGTTTATTTCCATACCAATCGTTGCCATTTTTTTGAAGATCCCCATTAACCAGTTATTAGACAATATTAACAAGGCTCAATTACTGCAAGCCATTAATTTGAGTATTTTCACTTCTTTATCCACCACAGCTCTCACTTTGCTCTTTGGAACTCCGGTGGCACTGCTGCTTTCACATCGAAACATCCGTATGCACCGTATCATTGACACAATCATTGACCTGCCAACTGTTTTGCCTCCGTCAGTAGCAGGGATTGCCCTACTGATGGCGTTCGGACGTAAAGGTCTGTTTGGCGCCTTTTTGTCTTCTATGGATATCACCATCCCTTTTACGGTGATCGCAGTCATCATGGCACAAACCTTTGTGGCTTCACCTTTGTATATCAAAGCTGCCACAATTGGTTTTTCAGCAGTGGATACTGAATTAAAACAAGCCTCAGCTCTGGATGGCGCCACCCGGTGGGAGACTTTTCGCTATATTACCCTGCCCATTTCATGGACCTCAATCTTGAGCGGCAGTGTGATGACCTGGGCAAGAGCCTTGGGTGAATTCGGAGCTACCATCATTTTCGCGGGGAATTTTCCTGGCCGAACCCAGACCATGCCCCTGGCCATTTATATCGGTTTTGAAATTGACTTGAATGTCGCCCTTACTTTAGCCATCATCCTGATCTGTTTTTCATTTCTAACCCTGATCATTGTAAAAACACTGCTGCAAAAGCGTTTAGACGTTGAAAGTCCACCTACGTTTGATAACTCACTCTAATAAATATCCTTTATATGGATCAAGGATGGTTCAGTCAAAAACGAGAATAACTGATTAATCAAAATCAAATTTGTATATCTATTTGGTTTGATCCATACACTTCAAAACTAGGGGAAGGAATATATGCGTACGAAAATCTTAACTGTCATGATTTTGTTCGTTTTACTGGCAAGCGCTGCTTGCTCACAAGTTGCGACTGTTGCCGCCCCCACTTCAGAACCAGTCACCTTGACGGTTTTAGCTGCTGCCTCCCTCACTGAATCCTTCACTGAATTGGGCGCCACCTTTGAATCTCAGAACCCCGGAGTCAAGGTTGCCTTCAACTTCGCCGGTTCACAGACATTGGCTGAGCAACTTGGACAGGGCGCCCCTGCGGATGTATTCGCCAGCGCCAACAAGAAATATATGACCGCCGCCGTGGATGCCAAACGTGTTAACGCCGATGATGCCAAAACCTTTGTCAAGAATCGCTTGGTCGTAATCTTCCCCAATGATAACCCTGCTGGAATCACCTCATTGGCCGACCTGGTAAAACCCGGGATCAAACTCGACCTCGCAGACAAAACCGTCCCCGTGGGCCAATACGCTTTGGATTTCCTCGATAAAGCTGCTACCGACACCTCTTTTCCTGCCAAATACAAAGACAATGTGCTTGCCAACGTAGTTTCCTACGAAGAGAACGTAAAAGCCGTAGTCACCAAGGTTTCTTTGGGCGAAGCGGATGTCGGTATTGTCTATGTCACCGACATCACAGCTGGCGCCGCTGAAAAAGTTGGCACACTCGCCATCCCCACCGAATTGAATACTGTTGCCATGTATCCGATCGCACCCATCGCCGATAGTAAAAATGCTGAATTAGCCAAGGCCTTTGTCGCCCTCGTTCTCTCCCAAGAAGGACAGGACGTTTTAGCCAAGTACCATTTTACCCCCGCTGCTTCCTTCACCGTCACTGACACATTGGGATACACCATCACTTTCGCTTCCAAACCCTAGAAAATCGTCCTAGTTGGAAAAGCTCTTTTCATGGTTGCAGATGCCATTTACCTCTTCCCCGAAGCTTGAAGAAGCATCGTGGCGTTAGGCGTCACTGCCCTAGGCAAAAGCGATTTCATCCACATGATTGACCAGATCTAGTCATAATGAAATCCATGAACGCCGAAAAACT
>PNNU01000221.1 GCA_013824385.1 Anaerolinea sp. | reverse complement strand
AGGTGCCTGATTACGAGGCCATCCATACGCGCAAGTTGAACCTGAAAGACGACGAAGAAAAGAAACACGATCACAAAAAGGGGAAAAGTAGAGAATGATTGAAAGCCCCTTTTCAAACCCGGAATTCCCACCCGACGAAAAGGCGCTTGAGCGTGCCTTTGGTACTAATTTCAAAGCATACCGGCAGCTCATGACGCTGGCCGTCTCCTTCTCCCGCGAATGGAACTTCTCCAAAACAAGCGGCTGGATGCTCAAGGTTTTCACCAAAAAGAAAGCGTTGTTCTACCTCACCCATCTTGAGGGCGGATTCAAATTGAGTCTGACCATCCGCGAGAGCGAAAGAGAGGCCTTTCTTCAAGATGGTGAACTGGTCGGCTTGCATGAAAAAATCGCAGCGGCGAAAAAATTTGTCGAAGGGGTTTATCTCCAATTTGAAATTCTGAGCGAAACTGATTTCGAGATCGTGGAACCTTTCATCACAAAATTGATCAACCTGAGAATAAATAGTTAACTTACTTTATTTCCCCAGAAACCCGGAATCTTGAAGATTCCGGGTTTTCTTGTTCATTCCCCTTTTTGACAAATTTCTAATGTCAAATGACTATCGAAATTACTGCGATTAACGTATATTAAGTGATGATTTATCAAGGAGGAAGATTCATGGTCAAGATGAATGAATTGATCGGACGCGAACTGCAATGGGTGCAGCCCAAGGCGATGAAGCAGGATTTCGAATTACACTTCGGAGACACCCCGATATGCACGCTGCATATGGCCAGTTCTTTTAATTCCAGGGCGACAGCCGTCAACGATGAAGGCAGTTGGGATTTTGATCGGCATGGTTTCTGGCAGCGCCAGGTGACCATCCGCGAAACAGGCGGCATGGAGGATCTTGCTTTGTATAACGCCAACACTTGGAAGGTAGGCGGCACATTAATCCTGCCTAACGGACATACTTATCTCGTCAAATCCAATTTTTGGATGACACAACACCAATTAACCACCACAGATGGGCAAAACCTGATCAGCGTTACAAACCTCAGAGGGGTCTTTCATTATTCAGGTAGTGTCGAAATTCACAGTCTGGCAAGGAACCTGGCTGAATTGCCCTGGCTGGTGCCGTTTGGCTGGTATCTGATCATGATGCAGTATCGAGATTCCGCGGCGGCGGCTGCGGCGACTTAATTATAATTCCGGGAATTTGCACTCAATTCCCGGAATCTTGGGGTTGGGTTAGGTTAATAATTTAACAAAGGTTTCAGGAGTAAATTTACCCCTAGACACCGGGAATCAAAAAAACAGATTCCCGGTGTTCTCAATCAGATTCCGGGTTTGTTCTTAATATTGCCTTTTTGGAAAATTAGTTCTATAATATTTCAAAACATTCACAAGGCAGGCAATCATGATTTTTACTTATCGAGACATCCCCATTTATTATGAAATAATCGGATCAGGCCGACCACTACTCACCATCCACGGATGGAGCCCCGACCACCGCCTGATGAAAGGCTGTCTGGAACCTGTATTCGAGAAGCTTGACACGCAATGGCAGCGCATCTACTTTGATCTGCCCGGCATGGGACAGACCCCCGGCAAACCGTGGATTGACGGCAGCGACGCCATGCTTGAACTGGTGCTGGCATTTATAGACGGCGTCATCCCCGGCATGCGCTTTGCGGTGGCAGGTGAATCTTATGGCGGCTACCTCGCCAGAGGGATCATCAAACAGCGCCCCGAAATGGTGGATGGTCTTCTGCTGATCTGCCCTTCGGTATATCAGGATCCCCACCCCAAACAACTTCCTTCTTTTCAAGTCGTCGAAAAGGATGATGCCTTCGTCAACAGTCTGTCTGAAGAAGACCAGCAGTACTTCACCGGTATTAACGTAGTGCAAACCCCAAGGGTCTGGGAAAAGTTCCGGGATGATGTGATGACCGGTCTGAAACTTGCCGATTTTCCTTTCCTTGATAATAACCTCAGCCAACACGTCGCCTTCTCATTTAACCTGGATAAGCTTGACGCTCCCTTTATGAAACCCTCCCTGATGGTCATGGGCCGGCAAGATAATTTAGTCGGTTACCGTGACCAGTGGGACTTGATCGAGAACTTCCCGCGCGCCACATTTGCCGTGCTCGACAAAGCCGGACACAACATGCAGATCGAACAGGAAACCGTCTTCCACGCCCTGGTCAAAGATTGGCTCGAGAGAATGTAGAATCCGAACAAAAAATACAAATTTTTAACATTTATTGTTATATTTGGACGATCACGTTCAATTTATAACCTTTTTATTACCACATGGAGTATTTATGTCAAAATTGGCAGCACGTATCGGAATCTGGGCATCAATTTCACAAACCGTGGTTGGTTATGGCTATTTGATCGTTTATATTATCTTCCTTACCCTTTTTCCGATTAAGCCATGGAGCAATATTCAAGCCTTCGCGGCAGATATTAATACGCCTTATATGACCTGGTTGACGGTCATACAAGTAATGGCATTTTTACAAGCTTTTCTCGTGTTGGTAATATCTGTTGTCTTGCATGAGTTTTCAAAACCAGAGGAAAAAATCCTCACCCGTCTCGCGAAGGCCTTTGCACTATCTTTTACAATTTTAGCCTCCCTGCATTATTACATGCAGTGGACAGGTGTTCGACAAAGCATCTTGAGCAATGATCTCGAGGGGCTCGGAATGTTCGTCCAATTCAATTTTGATTCTCCGATATCAGCGATCAATATGTTGGGATGGATGTTCTTTTACGGTTTAACCACTTTATCCCTTTCACCACTTTTTAAAAAGCGTGGAATTGAACGATGGATTCATTGGGCATTTCTCATCAACGGTATCGGTTGCATCCTTTGCGCAGTCATTCTAACCCTGGGTCAAAAATGGGTGTTTCTGGTTTGGACTGGGTTAATTTCAATAACCTGGTTTGCTTATCCGCTTCTTCTAATCTTGTTCAAGCGTATTAATAACTCAATTTTGTCCTCAAAAGTGACTCTATGAAACAATCCATTGTGCATATCGCACTGGTCGTACGGGATTACGACGAAGCCATCACCTTCTACACTCAGAAGCTTCACTTCACACTGATCGAAGACACCTACCAGCTCGAACAGGATAAACGCTGGGTGGTGGTTGCGCCGCCCAATTCGACCGGCACCACCCTGCTGCTGGCGCGTGCCTCCAAGCCAGAGCAGGAACCCTTCATCGGCAACCAGGCCGGCGGACGGGTCTTCCTCTTTCTCAACACCGACAACTTCTGGCGCGACTATAACGAAATGGTTGAAAAAGGCATCAAGTTCATCCGTCCGCCCAAACAACAAGATTACGGCATGGTCGCTGTCTTTGAAGATCTCTACGGCAACCTGTGGGATCTGCTGCAGCTTAATCCAGACCATCCGCTGGCGATGTAAAAATATCCTTAAAGTCCCCGATTTCTGAGAAATTGGGGACTTGCAATAAACACGGGAAGGAAGACTCGAAATTGATAGAAATCAACCCGATCGCCGTCGTTAGAAATTCTCGTAAATTAATCGAAGATGACCAGTGGGGTGAGGTCGTTTCGACTCTTGAATTATTACCTCCTCTGATGGAAGACGCGCTGGCAGGCATTGAAACTTTCTCTCATGTGGAAGTGATCTTCCATTTCGACCGAGTTCAAACCTGGAATATCGAGACCGGCACCAGACATCCGCGTAACAACGCGAATTGGCCGCGCATCGGCATCCTCGCCCAGCGCGGAAAGAACCGTCCCAACCGCATAGGAACCACCATTTGTAAATTGATTAGCCGCACTGGTAGCACCCTCACCGTCCAAGGTCTTGACGCTGTGGATGGCACCCCCGTGTTGGATATCAAACCGGTCATGAAGGAATTTCTACCTCATGAAGAAATTCGCCAACCTAATTGGGTAGACGAATTAATGAAACATTATTGGGATTAACGACCAAATATCAATAGGTCAATACGACCTGGCTTGGTTATTCTTTATCGGCGAGGTTGTTCAATCCTTTGAAAACATCCTCTTCAAAGATTTGTTTCATTTTCTCAGGTTCTTCAAACAAGGGGCTGTGTGCAGATAAATTAAAGCTATAAAAACCTTTTATGGGTGCTTGCAGATTCTCTAGATAATCTTTAGCCAATGTGTAGGAACAAGTGTAATCATATATACCGCTAAAGAAATAAACCGGAATTTCAAGCTTAGGAACTTTTTGGGAAAGATCGGTGGCAATAATTTCTTGCCAAATTGGACTGACCCCCGATTGAGATTTTCCACGCCAAAGATTGAACTTTTCAGCCAACGTGTACCCCCTGAAGGTCAATGAAGGTAAAAAGATTCCACTGATAATTGATTTCATATCATGAGTTGTACCAATTCCGAGGCTGTGCATTGCCCCGTCTCGTAAAGCATAATATTCATCAGGTATACCAGCCTCCAAAGTAATGGGTGCCGCTTCAAGTTTTTGCACCATTTTTGTGTTTCCGTTTTCCATAAATTTTTCAAGCATGAATTCGAACGCCAATCTTTCAGATTCAAATTGATTTGACATCTGAGCCACACCAATATATGCGTGGTACAACTCAGGAGCGCGTTCCGCAGCCTGGATGCCGATAAAAGTGCCCCCTGAATGGCCCATCAGGTAAATTTTTTCTTTATTGAACCGGTTACGCAAATAATTTGTAACTTCCAAAGTATCGGCAATGAGTTGTTCCGATGTTATGGTTCCCGTTGGAGCGCCGGAAATATATGAAAGCCCTGATCCACGCTGTTCCCACCAAACAACAGTGAAATAATCTTCCAGCCCGGTAGGGTACTTTTGGGTAAGAAAGTAATCAGGCATTCCCCCATGAAGATAAAGCAAAACCGGATTATTGGTATCTTTACCCACAATGAACATACCCTGCTCAACTCCGTTAATTCTCACAATCACCTTCTCCGATATACTGCCCGCCAGGGGCTTTCCGTTTTCATCTAAAAAAGGGTCGGGGGTTCCGGGACTGAGTATTAGAAAAAGAGCAGCCAGGATAAGTACGCTCGCAAGCAAAACAATCAATAAGATCAACATGATGTCCAAAATCTTTCTGAGTAAAGGCTTACCTGAAAATAGGGTAAATTTCGTGTGTATCATTTTAATTCCTAATGGGATTCTCTAAATTATTTGTGGTTTTGCCGAGTGGATAGGTCGCTCGCCAAGGTTTCCAGATTAAAACCACCACACCTGCGATGGTCACATAGGGTAAACACTCAAACCAGTTATACAGAGGTGAATGTGTTACCCCAGAATCCACAACTTGGGACGCATACGTCCAAATCCAGTGAAAAAAGATGGCGGACCATAGATTCTTTTGGGTATTGTTGAAAATCCAGGTATATAAAATCGAAGTGGCAAGAATTTTTAGCATGAAGCTGAAAAACGGCAAAGCCAATTCATGCTGTGAGGTGCCCATCATAAAAAACAAAGGTAGATGCCACAATGCCCAAACCACTCCGATAATCAATGAAGATGTCAAGGCATTCCACCGAGTTTGTAGTCTTTCCAGTGCGTATCCGCGCCAACCGAGCTCTTCTGACAACGGACCGAGGATCAACAAGGGCAAAAAATTTCCAAGCTGGGTAATAAATATTCTCCCATCAAAAGAATGCCCCAGTAATTTGTTAATGATTAAAAAGCCAGCCGTCCCGACGATCACAAACAGAATAGAGAATCCATACCACCTCCATCCAAGTTTGAACTGAACGATTCGTCTTAATAATGAGTGGATCCCTTGCTTTCCCTCTTTACGCCAAACTAAAAACAATGCAGTGAGGGAGGGTACAAATCCTCCAAGTATAAAAAGGATGATTGCCCAAATTGGTCCTCTGACATTGCTCACAAAACTTATGGCAGGGATTTTAAAAAGGGCCAGCGGTCCCCAAAAAACGAACCAGGATAAAGCAAGTGTTAATCCAAGGAAAATAGTGGCTTCTTTCACAGGTTTCATACTTTTCATCTTATATCTCCAGGTCAAAAACTCAAAGATCTTAACCAAGCGCACAAACAGTGATTTTATATAGGCACTATTTGATTATTTTTATTATTAT
>PNNU01000220.1 GCA_013824385.1 Anaerolinea sp. | reverse complement strand
ACCAGGGGAACGCCGGTCAGGTCCTGTAGGAGGATGCGTGCCGGATTAAACGAAACAAGCCCGTGGTCGCCTGAGATGTTGGTCCATGAAGCCAGGTCTTTGATACTTTGGGCGGTGATGGTTTGTCCATTGAAATTACGCAGGGCGCTTTCCAACAAAATGCGGATGCAGTAGGGCAGGTTTTGCAGGTTGAGCGATCCGTGGTCTTCAAGCTGTTGAAGCGGATAGTAGCGATAAGGCTTCCCCTCTAGGGAGATTACATCTGTGGAATAAGGGTTGTTGGTTTTCTGAGTCATTTTAGATCCTTTGTAGCAGCAAGGCAGTGAATTCGGTGGTGGTGCAGCTGACGGCATTTTCCATCTGGCAGGCAAAATCGGGGGTAACATTGCGTCCGGCAAAGGTTTGACTTAAGGCATTTTCTACCAGGCCGGCGGCTTCCGTCCAGCCCATGTAGCGCAGCATCAGCACGGATGAGAGGATCAATGAACAGGGGTTGGCCATGTCCTTGCCGGCAATATCTGGTGCGGTGCCGTGTACGGCTTCAAAAACTGCGTCTCCGGTGAGGTAATTAATGTTGGCGCCTGGGGCAATGCCCAGCCCGCCGACCAGCGCGGCCAGTGCATCTGAGAGGTAGTCGCCGTTCAGGTTGGTGGTCACCAACACGTCCATGTCTTCAGGGTGGGCAATTGAGCGTTCAAAGGCGGCATCCACGATCATGTCTTTGACGATCACTTTGCCCGTGGATTTGGCGTTTTTCAACGCTACTTCGGCGGCAGCTTCCCCTTTTTCGGCGGCGAGGCGTTTGTGTTGCCGCATGCTGTAGGTTTCAGTGGCAAATTCTTTTTCAGCCAGGTCATAGCCCCAGTTCATGAATCCGCCTTCGGTGAATTTCATGATATTGCCTTTGTGCAGCAGGCTGACCGCTTTGCGTTTGTTTTTTATCGCATATTCAATCGCGCTACGGACGATGCGCTGCGAGCCCTCAATGGAGACGGGTTTGAGCCCCAATGCGGAAGTCTCCGGGAAGCGAATTCGGGCGTAATTTTCAGGCGACTGGGTTCTAAAGAATTCCAACAAAGCTTTGACGCCATCAGATCCGGCGGCAAATTCGATGCCGGAATAGACATCCTCGGTGTTCTCACGGAATAACACCACATCCACGCGTTCGGGGTGCAGTAGCGGAGAGGGTGCTGGTGGATAATATTTGGTCGGGCGGAAGTTGGCGTAGAGATCCAGTTCCTTTCGTAGGGCTACATTTAATGAGCGCGCGCCTTCACCTACAGAAGTATTCAGCGGACCTTTGAGCCCGACATGGAATGTCTTAAATGCAGTTATGGTTTCGTCAGGCAGTGAACTGCCGGTAAGTTTTTCGGCTTTTTGCCCGGCCAACACTTCTTTCCATTCAATGGAGCGGCTTCCTTGATATGCTTTAGCAACAGCGGCGTCCACCACCTGTTGCGTGGAACGCATAACTTCAGGTCCGACCCCGTCGCCTTCTAGAAATGGGATGACAGGATGATCTGGAACGTTTATTTTTCCGTTTTGAATTGTGATGGCTTGAGCATTGATTGATTGAGACATAAAACTCTCCAAATGGGTAATTGACAAACGCGTCTAAATTATGTACACTATTATACAATAAATAGTGGGACGCTGTCTTACTATATGGGACACAATTATGAGTGATTTGGAAGGTTCAAAAAAAGGAGTACTGGCGCATGTCTGTGAGATCCTGGATTGTTTTACCCAGGAACGCACTGATCTTGGCGTGCGTGAGTTATCCAGGTTAACCGGGCTTTCCTCCAGTACTACGGGCCGCCTGCTTCAAGAAATGAAGGAGCGGGGTGTCTTGCAGCAAAACCTTGAGACCAAAACCTACAGCATGGGCATCCGCATTCTCAACTGGAGCGGTGTCTACCTGGCAACATTGGATATCCGCGCGGTGGCCATGCCCATCATGAACGAACTGCAACAGCTCTCGCGTGAAACCATCAGCCTTTATGTTCTTGATGGCACGGACAGGGTGTGTGTCGAACGATTGGAATCTCCGCAGAATGTGCGCATTGTGGCCCGGCTCGGATTGCGACTTCCTTTATACGCAGGTTCAGCCGGCAAAGTGATCCTGGCTTTTTTAAATGAGGCGCAACAGGAGCACATTTTGGCGACCGTGCCATTGCAACCATTTACCCGGCATACCATCACAGACCTCAACGTACTGCGCGATGAATTGGACAGGATCAAACAGCAAGGTTACGCCTTCAGCCACGGCGAGTGGATTCAGGATGCTTCAGGGGTGGCTGCTCCTATTTATGGCCCGGATAAGCAGGTAACCGGTGCGTTGACCATTTCCGGACCGACGCAGCGATTTAGTAATGAAGTGATAGAACGATATGGGCGTGATGCGGTGAACGCCGCCATGGATATTTCACGCCTTTTAGGTTACACCTCGCATACCTCATCCACTCAATACAGGAAAAAACCATGAATATTGAACACCGCATCATCTCAAAATTGACTGCAGAACGCGCCAGGATGAAAAAACTGGTTAAGGAACATGGAAACTTCAATGTCGCTGAAGTGACCGTTGAGCAGCTTTACGGCGGCATCCGCGGTGTTCCCATCGGAGTTACGGATATTTCACATGTTACTCCAATTGAGGGGCTTCGACTGCGTGGTTACACCATCCCCGAGGTACTTGAAAAACTACCGAAGGCAGATAATGCTGAATTCCCGTTGGCAGGTGGGCTGTATTACTTGTTGATGACGGGTGAGATGCCCTCCAAACAAGAAGCCGAACAGGTGGAAATCGAGTGGAAGGTACGCAGTAATGTACCCGAACATGTATTCAAATCCCTGGCACCCATGCCGGCTTACACCCATCCCATGACACTTTTTTCACAGGCGATCATGGCTCTGCAAAGCGAGTCTGTTTTCGCGCGGCGTTTCTATTACGGTATTGATAAAGAAGACTACTGGGGTTATTACCTTGAAGACAGCCTGAACCTGACCGCCAAGCTGCCCACCATTATTGCCAACATCTACAATCTCAAATATCGCAACGGGATTTTTGTACAGCCCAATCCCAAGCTGGATTGGAGTGCCAATTTTGCCTGGATGATCGGCAAACACGACCCGGCTTATATGGATCTGATGCGCCTGTTCGTAGTGCTGCACTCCGATCATGAAGGGGCCAACGTCAGCACGCATGCCAGCCATCTCGTCGGTTCTGCTCTTGCAGATGTTTACCTTTCCTGCGCATCGGGGATGAATGGTCTGGCCGGTCCGCTGCACGGGTTGGCCAACCAGGAGTGTCTGCGTTGGCTGCTGGATGTATTAAATCACTTCAACGATAAGTTGCCCACGGATGAAGAATTAAACAATTATCTACATGAGTTCATTGCCAGCGGCAGATTGATCCCCGGCTACGGACACGCCGTGCTGCGTGCCACCGATCCACGCTTTTTAGCGCAGCGTGATTTTGCCTTGAAATACCTTGCGGATGATCCTGTATTCCAACTGGTTGAAAAGGTTTACCAGATCCTGCCAGGTATACTGAAAGAAAATGAGAAGGTCAAGAATCCATGGCCGAACGTAGATGCGATCAACGGTACCTTGCAGCATTATTTCGGTTTGAATGAAATGGATTTCTATACCGTGTTGTTTGGTTTCAGCCGTATCCTCGGTATCACCACTCACGTCACCTGGTCCCGTGCGTTGGGCAAACCCATCGAAAGGCCGAAATCTTTGACCACAGATATTTTGGAGAAGATGATCTCAGGGGAATAAAAAATGTATTGGAAATCAGGGGAAAGTTGTGTCCTGCGTGGAATCGTCAATTCACAGGTTTGGCTGGCTCAATCCGTGATTGTAGTTGAAGATAAACCTGAATTGACGATTTTAGTATTGCTTCCAGGTGCTCAATGCGCGACTCCTGAAGGAGTATGGCGTCGAGAAAGTGACAAAGAGTATGCGCATAGCTCTCGATGGCAATCGGCACCTGGGGAGCATTTCTATCTACAAGAATATATCTGGAAAACCAATCGGGTTCTGATTTTTCTTGAACCCCAAAAATATTATTCCTGCATGTTGTTTTGGGAGCATCAATCCGATCAATTTGCGGGTTACTATATCAATTTTCAGCTTCCTTACAAGCGAAGCCATTGCGGATTTGACACGCTGGATTTGGACCTCGATATTGTGATTGATCCGCAATACAACTGGCAGTGGAAAGATATGGATGCATACGAGCATGGAATTCAGGAAGGTGGAATCCATGTTGAATGGGTCAGGGGTATCGAAAAGGTAAAACCTGAGGTGTTTAAAAGAATCGATGAGCGGTCATATCCAATGGATGGATCATGGGTCAATTGGGAACCGGACCCCATCTGGAGTCCACCGGAGTTACCCAAAAACTGGAATAAAAATATTGCCTAAAAATGACCCATTTGAATTTTTGGATCACAAATGCTATAATTGTATTACGTTTTTAGATCGATAAGGAGACGTAATACATGTATACTTCAACCATTTCTACAAAATACCAGGTGGTCATCCCGAGTGAAGTTCGAAAAGAATTTAATATCAAACCGGGTCAAAAAATCACCTTCATTCCCTACAAAAAGACCTTGCATTTGATGATAGTCCCTCCCGTCGAAGAGGCTTTCGGTATCCTGAAAGGGATGCAGACCGATGGATACAGAGAAGAAGACGAGGAACGATGATGAACGTTGTCGATTCTTCCGGTTGGCTGGAATATTTCACCGCCGGGCGAAACGCAGCTTTCTTTAGACCTGCACTTGAAGATAAAGAGCATTTAATTGTTCCGGTAATTTGTCTTTATGAAGTGTTTAAACTCACTCTCTTGCATAGAGGTGAGGAGGACGCCTTGCAAATTGCTGGCATGATGTCAATTGGATTGAGCGTTGAAGTCAATCGTGAAATCGCCCTGTCAGCAGCCCAACTTTCAATTTCGCATAAAATTCCAATGGCAGATAGTCTGATCTTGAGTACGGCTCGTTTGTTTAAAGCCACTTTGTGGACGCAAGATGAACATTTCAATGGCATTCCTGGGGTCAAATACATCTCCAAGGTTCAAGCTTAATCTTCCAACAATTTAATCATTTGCTGCGAAATCAACCACACACACCTTTTCCAGGTTTTCATCCAGAAAGTCCTTACAGAATGCTTGATGGTCAGGATGGGGCAGGTATTGGTCCCGACCTTGTGCATTTGCAAAAGTAACGATAAAACAATGCGTAAATCCCTCGTTCAGGTTTTCAGGGCTTGAGTTTAATCCGTATTCGAAGTCTTTTACGAAAGAAAGCCCGGCGCATAATTCACGGAAGGCGGATTCGATGCTTTCCACGGTTGCGGGGCTGGTTTTGTCGAAGAACTTGAATAACACTACATGCCGATAAGTATTCCTTTTTTCGCTCATTAGTAATTTCTCCTTCTAGCCTCTTGAAAGTATGAACCATATAGTGTATTATAGCGTAGAGTAACCGGTTTAGTAAACCGGTTACTCAAAAAGGAAGATAATGAAAACAACCATTGATGATATTGCCAAAAAAGCCGGTGTCTCAAAAGCAACCGTCTCTCGAGTTCTCAATAACCGACCAGAAGGGGTCGGCTCCGAGACCCGCTTGCGAATTCAGGAATTGATTCTCGAAACTGGTTTCCAACCCAGCGGATTCGCGCGGGGTTTGGCCACAGGCAAATCACGGTCGGTAGGTTTGATCATTCCAGATATCACCAATCCTTTTTACTCGCAAATGGTGCGCGGAATTGAAGACACGTTGAACACAGCGGGGTATAGTCTGTTCTTATGTAATTCCGATCGTGATATCACAAAGGAAAAGAGATACATCAACCTCTTGATGGAAAAAGAGGTGGATGGCGTTATTTTGGATTCAGCCGAATCGAATTGCGATTGCCAGGTGGAGTTGCTGGAAAAGAACAACATCCCCTTTGTTCTGTTGGATCGCATGGTTGAAGGATCAAAAAAGCGCAGCGGGGTTTATGTGGATAACACTCACGGCGCACGTTTGGCCGCTGATTTTCTTTTCTCGCGCCCAGGGTGTTCATTGCTCTTTCTCAACGGACC
>PNNU01000219.1 GCA_013824385.1 Anaerolinea sp. | reverse complement strand
ATAATGGGTTTGCCCCAACTTGCCGGTTATCCAGGCTTGACTGGCAGCGTCTAATGCCGCGGTTGCCTGCATGGATGCAACTGCATCTGGCAGGTGTTCAACATGCTCACGGCATTCTTTAAAGACTGATTCGGTCCTGCAAACCGGTGCTCCACCAACGGTAGTAGACGGTTCGCATACTTCCTCGTCTTCATAGATCGGTTCATACCAGGTAAAGATTACTGGCGGAATGGTTACCCTTGCCTGAACATCTGCACCGCGCCGGTTCTCGGTATCCTGGCCGACCACCAGCGGGTTGCTGGGGGCGGTTTTTTGGATGGATATGGTCGGTTGTTGAATTGTGACCTTTGGCTCGGGGCAGATTTTGGGCTGGGGTGGCGGTGGGTTAACAACGCCCGAGCAGCCACCGGGAATGGATGCACAGTTTTGAGCACCATTTAGATACATCAAGTAAGCCGTACGTAGGGCTGTATCATTCCAGGACATCTGGAGCAGAGTCGTGATAAAGCCCCAACCGGAAAAATACGTCCACACGTCCTGCTGCCCATTCAAGACTGCTCCCCAGAATTGATCCGGATTCTTATATTCCGGATGGTCTGTGGACAGCCGGCCCCAATCCACACTATTACCCGCTACTAAACCCAGGAAAGAGATTAACCCACCATATCCATTTCCCATCATTCCGACTGAGTTGGCCAGTCCGCTCTCCTGAGGGTTCATTGCCATGAAGAATAACGTTGATGCAGAGGGCAATACAACGATATTGCCATTGGCGGTCTGGTAGCGATGGTAATCGGCGTCCAGGTTCAGTGATTGGCCGAATGGGAGTTCTACAGACATCCAATCGGGGTGTTCAGTCGTTACACCCAGATCGACCAGGTCAGAACGCAAATTGCCGTTATCATCGAATACTTCACCCCATGGATTTTGTTCCTGAGCGTACACAGTTGAAGGGATCAGTAATGCCAGGAGGGTCAGGATCAGGATAAATTTCTTCACAGTTATTTACCTTCCTTTATAGGAGTAACCGTCATTGCCTGACGAGCGAGAATTGCTTTAATTTCAGGCTCCAACAAAAAACGGTCAAATTTCCAGCCATTATCCGTTTTGATCACTGCGACATAAGCAGTGTCCTGGATTTTGTTACTGCCAGGCAAAGGAGCCGAGAGCGCAATCAGCATCTTCCAAACTTGTTCTGTGTCAGTTTCCGCTACCTTTTCCTGGGGTGTGACGATTGCGGTTACATCGGCCCTGGCCTCCTGAAATTTACTCCACAACAGATCGGCTCCGGCGGAAATAAACTGACATCCGGTTGGAGTACTCACAGCACAAACATCATTGAGCCAGATATCTTTTTCATTCCGGTAATCCACATGGAAGAAGGCTTCCAGTGCAGCTGCAGCCGCTTTTGAAGCCAGGGTATCTTCTTGGTTGGAAACCGAAGGTTGGGATCCGTTATGGAGTGGTAGCGCCTGAATCGCGAGGATTCCCAGAGCGATGACAACTGCCAGGATGATGGCAACGATAATGTTGCGTTTTGAAACAGGGATTTCTTTCAATCTTTTCTCCTTTCCCAGTGAACAGGGTTCTTAAGTCGGTTAAATTAAGAGCAACCACATGCGTCTTTTTTTCGTACCAATATAACGGCACAAAAAGAAGGGAAGCAGGTGGTCGCTCCAAGGATCATTTGGGTTGACTGAGAATTAATCAGCGACCGGTTTTATACAATTTATTGCTAATCTCATCATAGCAAGATCAAATCGGGTATCCCAGGGGGAAAGTGACTGTCAAAAATAGTAAAATGTCGGTTTCCATCTTGACAAAAGAATACTAGAGTATTACATTATAAATATCCTGTCGACAAGGAAAACGAGCATGCCTAAAACCAATTCAGCGAATAAACCGGTCCGGTCTTTCAGATTAAGCTATGAAGGTGTTCACCAATTAAAATCCATGGCGACAATCATGGGGCGCAGCGAAAGTGATGTGATTGAGGTGGCTTTAGATCGAATGTATCGGGAAGAAATTCGTTTTAACCGGATATTACGAGAAGGGGATCAAGTGGAAGACCAATACCATGTGGATCCTGAAAATGAGGATAATAATGAAAGTAATCGGAATGCTGCTTAATTTTATTGGGGTTGTAATCAAAGGAACGGTTATCCTGGCGATTTGTTCCAGTATCCTTTTTGTGGCCTATAAAGGTAATCAGCCCATGGATGTTCCGCAGGCTCCAAAAGGAATGACCTATTTTGAGTTTATGAGCGATCGGATCGATGCTGCCAAAACGGTCAAGCCATCCCAATGTGGATGGGGAATGATTCTATCTCTAGCTGCTCTTGGCCCCGTCTATTCCGCTGTTTACACAGAGGTTGGAATTCTTCCAGATGGGTTTATCGCCCGCGGAACCGCCCCAGACCCAGATATTCCCAAAGGGGTTGCCGGCGCGGAGTGGTATGAAGTCCCAGGTATCTGGTGGAACACAGTTGAAAGGCTTTCCTGGACAATGTTGGGGAAGCCGGCAACCTATGGGTGTAAGTTTAGGCCAGTTCAATAATCTATTGATATAGCTGAAAATAAATAATAAACACACAACTTGCACAGTATAGGTTAAGACTGAATTGATGTATAAAACCAAAATTGTATCGCCTGAATAGTATAGGTTTAAAAAAATCTGTCCTGTTCTTGACAAATGAAATATATGTTCTATAATCAATAAAGAAGTAGTTGGATGCCCCCCTCATCCAGCTACTTCTTTTTTTGAACACAAGTCTACTCATTATCCGACCATTTCCAGGAAACGGAATACCGTAGAATAAGGATCCCGGGGTCTGTTGGAAAGCAGGTTAACAAATGGCTTGCCAAATGCTTGGAAAACCTACGGATATGAAGTTAAGTTTATGTCAGTAAAATACTGATGGAAAACACACCACTATTCGGCTATATTGTCTGAGTTGAGGGTTATTACAAAAATTTCTGCCAGCAATTTAGATTGAAGCAGTTGTTGTTATGTGCTTAGATTTAAGGCAAACGATTCAAGTTCGTTTGCCTTAAATCTAATTTTCTATATTACCAGTATCCTCCACGCCTAAAAGTGGTAACATATCTTCGATTAGCGTGTTCGCCAGGTGAATTGGGTATGGAAGAAGAGTATTCCCAGTACTCCAAGCAGGTGACGATCGGAGAATATGGGTAGTTGCGACTGAAGCTTCAGGCTCATTTCCCATTATTGGAACCAGTTCGATCATCTGTTGGTTTCTAAAGTTCATTTCTCCACCGCCATCAAAACGCATTGCTTTTTGATCAGCTTTTTTATTATTGTCCAGACGCCCGATTGAAAAGTAATGATGTAGTTCTCCTCCTGCGTCAGTATCATCGTAAAGACTTGATTGGGCAACTCGGTCCGCATCGTCAGCCTCAGACCAAGATGCTTCATCAGTTGCCACATATTGAGGTGTTTCGCCGTCACCATGTTGCCTGAGCCAAACAACATTCAAATTTGCGAACGAAAAAGGTTCAAACGTATCGCCTCCTACCATGATCCGATCTTTATCTAGTTCATCAACTTTCAAATATTTCCAAACGGTTCGTAACTTGTATGCGTCTAAGATCAGTAAGGTTGGAATTTCGCGGTGCTCTGCAAGCAAAACCTTTAGGAAAGATTCTAATGTTGGTGTCTCAACAGTGAACGATGCTTTTCTTCGATTTAGAATAAACGCATTTCCCAAGAGGATAGCCGCCTGGTAATAATCTACCCAGTCACAAACATTCGGTATTTTTGCCTCTACGCAGCCATTCGCTAATATCCGGACGGCGACGGGGATACTCACGCTTCCTCGGCCGCGGGAATAATCTTGATTATTCCGGAATAAGGTCATCCCGATAATTACAATATCATCAGCGGTTTGGGGCGAGAAACCTGCGGAAATATAATCACCTTTAAGCCCTTTCACATAATTTCCGCTCGTGACACCAGCTTGTCGAAGGATAAGATCGCTGCATGCATTATATAATCGGCCAAAATCGTACTCGGCCTTTCTAACCATACTGTACCGCCCCATATTGGTGAGATGCTCATAATCTGATTTGAGCGGCTTGATCATTTGAGACAAAATTCCTTCTTTGACGCAAGCCATTCGAATGGCATCGTGAGGAGATAGATATTCGCTCGTGTCCGGTAATTCAATCCAGGCAAATACCTTCTCATTTTCGGAGTCTTTATATTGATGAAGAAATTTTTGCCATTCGGTAGTTAAACGCTGTTCTGCCTCAACTCGGCTTTCAGCTTTTTTCTGATCAGCCCTTTGGTTGATTTCCAGCGGATGGAATAAATGGTCTGGAATAGAAACCTCTTTCACGCACACTTGAGCCGGCCACTCATCATTTTCCATGAGTATAAAGTGACGCTGCTCCACGAAATATTTCATCACTTTGCCCATGTCTGTTGAATACGAGGCTAGCAGAATTTTTATTTTTCGACCCTGAGCTGCAGCTAAGAAGGCGCCTATCCGTGCTTCTTGTCTCTGTTTTGGGTCAGTAGGGCTTTTCTTTTCTGTGTTTTTCCAAGGAGCTAACGCTTTCGACTCGAAAGCTCCTTTGTACAGTTTCATCGCATTTCCTGGGATGAGTATAGAGTCGAGCCGTTCTTCAATCACCCGATACATCTCTGTCCGTTCTCTTGCGCCAAACCCGCTACCGAGAGGATGTTCGGGGTGATATCCTTCTGCATATAGCACAAAATAGTTATCCTCATTTGAATTACGATAGCGCAATGGCTCATTGAATATTTTTGAGGGATCTTGTTCAATGTTTCGGGCCTGGGCACGGTCGAGCAGGGAATGGAATCCATCAGAAAACATTGGCGGCGACATTTTTTGTGTCGCTTTGATCGGAGTATTCGACACCGGAAGACGAACCAGGGTCGTGTTTTGATCACTCCAGGAAGGATGTAATGGTTGATTGCATCGTAGGAGAATAGTCGCTTTTCGATCCCTGTTTCCTGAAATCAATGGCTGATCCATATATCGTTGACAGGTTATGAAAGTATGGATCCAGGGCTCTTTACTACCAGGCTGGTATTGAAGAGCAAATCGGACCAAGTAGGCGAATGTGTGGCCTTTTTCCGACCTCTGCGGTTCACTCACAGCTGCCAGGCCGTTATCATCTTGCTGGATCAGCCCCCACTTCATTTCCCGGTCAAAAATAGTTGTGGAACCACCAGATACGAATTGTGAAGCGATAAGACTGGGTAAAGCTGAGTACCGAAGGTTATTTTTTTCATCGGTCAGAGCTTCAGATACATTCGTTTCAGTCCACTTCTCCTGAGAGGCATGGATCAGATCATATAATTTTGCGGAACCATTCTTTATAGTTGATGAAGATACGTTGGGAAACGAAGTATCCAACCAGATATCTGCCCAATGCCGTGCAAGCGAATTCACCAGGTTTTCCCCAGGATATTGGCTGAGAGCGAGCATCTGATACAAAGGGGGCTGAGGATATACGCTGGTTCTCTTAAATCCATGGACCAGTACCGGTGAAAGAGCGGTCACTGCCTGGTTGAAGAATCCCGTTTTCGCATTCATGGATGAGTTCTGGGCCAATTGCTTTGCAACGCTGCTTGCTTCGCCCCACCAGGTGGATGTGAAGACGTGGATGCTTTTTTCACCTAAAGTATCCATGCGCAGGCGAAAACGAGTCGGTAAAAGGTTTTGGGGGGTGATTTTCCGTGCCATATCGTTTCCTTTTAATTCATTGAGATCAATCTTCATCCATCCTGGACGAAATGCTGTAATCACTGAAGTCGAGTTGAAAACCCTGCGGTGATTGAAGCCCATCAGAAAAGGCTCCGTACAATGCTCGTCCGAGGTCGCTCGTGGTGTAGTGCAGTAGACGTTCAATCATCGCTGCCAAGAGACTGTCACCTGGACGAGCAATAAAATCCCCCTCAGAAGTTTCTTTGCTGTTAACCCAGGAGGCATCCACAAAGAAAGCCCGGAAAGGAACCCCACCTCGCACTAATCGGCCGCAGGTTTGAATAACAGAACTTGCTGTGCTGGCTCCAAGTTCTTTCTTGTCCGCTTCTTCCATCAAGCGGTAAAACTTTCCTCTTTCCATTGC
>PNNU01000218.1 GCA_013824385.1 Anaerolinea sp. | reverse complement strand
AAAGACCAACAAGATGATCAGAAAAGCCCCAAGCAAGAGACCTGGCGCCAATTTGCGCGGGTCAGGGTTTTTATCACTCAATTGGACAAGAAAAACCTTCATATCCAGGAAGATGACCGGGAAGAGCAGCAGGGTTAAAAACAGGGGAAGGAGCTGCGGCAAACTCGGAGCTCCAATCACCACAGGTGCAGCTTCTGGTGTAAGAGGGGAACCCACTTGCTGTGTCAGCAAAGTGGCGGTTAAACACAGGGTAAAAGCCACATTCCAGACCAGCAGCAGGCGCGAGCTGACTTTTACCACCCAGCCGGGGATTAGCAGGGTAACAAGCACCCAACCGGTTGAGAACAGGCTGATTGCGGCGACGATTAACGTGTAATTACCCTGCGTCCAGCGCGCGACGACAGCCGGAGCCGAAAATGAGAACCATGCGAGAATCAGAACGAGGAAGAGCCCAACCACAGATGAGGTCACTCCACCGCTTTTCTTTTCTGCAGCAGCCTGGGGTGCTCCCAATTTCAACTGCAACAAAGCCAGACCAAGCAGTACACCCAACAGCCAACCCACCCAACTGCCTGCGGGTGTCAGCGAATACTCAACCCCGTGATAGGCCGTGCGCAGTAGAACGGAAAGACTGATTGCCAGGGCAAGCGCGGCCGATCCCCACAATCCAAAGCGGCGGCGGGATTCGACTTCAGAGACAATCCGTAGCAGCAGAAAGAACAGGCTGATCACGGCTAAGGTTCCCATCCCCGAGAGGAGCATACGAGGCATCACGTTAAGATAGGGTAAGACACCACGAGTCAAAAAGAGCAACCCAAAACTCAACCAGAGCAAGCCGCGCGGAAACTTTTTATAGAGAGGAAGGAAGAGAAGGGGGGTAAAGAAGAATAGCACGCCCAGGATCTTTTCGTCGAGTCCTGAATGCAGCAGGTCCATCAGGTAAATGGATTCCACGAGGGTGCCGGCAAGCTGAATGAAAAACAAAAAGACAATCCCCAGAGCAGCGATTAGACCATATTCTTTTTTCATGATGCTTTTCTCCTTTGAAATCCATCTTGATTCAAAAAATCAACGATTCATCATTTTTAGTATTAAATCATAAATTTAATAATCTAGCCATCGTCAAGATAAGGTTGATGTTCAAAAAAGCGGCTGTCAGAAACAGCCGCCACTCATCGAAACACTTAATAATCGAATTAGTTTTTCTGAATCCTGCTTTATGTTTTCAAATACCATTTGCGGTCAATGAACAACAGTACGAGAGGGATGGCAGAACCCAACATTACCAGCACGTCCACCCAGCCGATTTGATCGAAAATCCCTGCAAGTGTCATGAGGGCTAACGCAATCACGGCCAGATACCAGGCGGGTTTCCAATGTTTGCGCAGTAGGACCCACAAGACCACAAAGATAATCCCCGGCACTAAAGACATGCCTGCAATGATCCACTGAAAGCCTCCCATTCGAGAATAAGTGGGGTGCAATCCCAGAGCAATGAAAATGCTGAAACCGATCCACATTATTCCAATCACCAGAATGAGGATTGGCGTCACCTTGACGGTCACCGGGGGGTTTTTGGCTTTGCTTCTTTGAGGTTCTTTCACGTGCTACTCCATCCCAGGGAATTTCTCGGCGAACTTTTGCAGCGCTTCCTGCAGGTGCTGTTCGCGCAGGCTGAGGGTGAGATCGGCGCGGGTGCGTTCGATAATGCCGCGGACGAGGTCGGTCTGTCTTCGCAGGCCGTTGGTGATGGCGTCAGGGTAATCCATGGTCACCAGCACGTTGTATATCTCGTCCATGGTGGTGAGCAGACGTTCGGCATCTTCAGAATAGCCCATGCGCAGAATATCCAGGCATTTACGGCGGCATTCGCCGATAGTCTCGGCCAATCCGTTTAAATACGCGGCGTATTCGATACCGAGTTCATCGGGGGTAGGCATGGGTTGGTTGAGGATCAAAGCCACCGTCAGGTTGGCTTCGGCGTATTCCTTGATGGCATCCTGTGTGTAGCCCGCGTAATAAATATCAGGGTAAGAAGCCAGATCGCGCTGGATGTTGAGCACCAAGACGCGCGCTTCAAGCAGCATATCCTGGGCTGCGGAAGCTTCGTCGCGGTGAATGGCACGAATGGTATGTGCTGCTAAACGGGTAAGTGCGCGCGCCTGGATCAGAGCTTGATCACGAACGGCGGTGCGTTGGTCAAAAATAGCTTTGGCTTTATCAATAAGATCGGTAAATTCCTGCATGAGCACTTATGTCTCCGGTGGATTGGGTGGGTGAATTCCTTTGAAGAGATCATCCGCCAGGCGTGAATCACCAGGCATACGGATTTCTCCAAAAGTAGTTTCAAATCGGGCAAGGTTCTCTCCGAGCGCACGGTACAGCAATTTTGCGCCGACTGGCGACATGATGATGCGCGAAAGAACCTTAAAATGGATATCCGCAGGCAGCAGGCGGCAAAAATCCAACACCATCTCTGAAGGCGTGTGGCTGATGCGGGTGACGTTGCTGTAGATGGGGTCCAAATTCTCCGGCAAGTCTATGGGTGGCATACTTGGCGGATTAGGTTGTGGTTGAGTGGTCATGAGTGAAAAACCCTAGAAGGGAATATCCTCAGACGGGCCGGAGTCAAGGTCTTCTTCACCGCCAGTGCCGCTTCCGTCCGTTTTAGCGGAGAGGAATTTCACGGTGTTGGCAACCATTTCGAGTGAAGCTCGCGGGGTGCCGTCCTGGCCGGTCCAAATTCGCGGTCCGCCGGTCTTGGCGTCCACGGTCAAACGACCTTCGACCATGACCATTTTGCCCTTCTGCAAGAAATTATTGCAGGTTTCAGCCAATTTTCCCCAAGCTGAGACACGAAACCAAACAGTTTCTTTGACGAGTTTTCCAGCCTGGTCACTGTAAGAACGATCAGTGGCGACTGAAAAACTGGTAACGGCCTGGCCGTTAGGTGTAAAACGCATTTCGGGATCTTTTCCGAGGCGTCCGATGATGAGCAGTTTTTGATACATAAAACCTCCTGTTTCTGGAACGAAGCAATAAATACTCATTAATTGTACACGAATAATTAAAACATGTTTGTCAACTCAAAATACAGGTCTTCTAAAAAGACGATTTGGATAATGTTATAATGACCAAAGGTGAAACTATGAATCGTACACAAAAAATCATGCTGTCCATTTTGCTGGTCAGTGGCTTTATCGCTTTGTTGGCTACTCCGCTGCTCGCCATACCAGTAAAAGCGCAAATCTTTTTTGCCACACCCACAGCCATGGAGAATGGCAATATCTATTATACGGTGAGAGAAAACGAGACTTGCGAAAGTATTTCTTATCTAACCGGCGTAAACCTTGACACGCTTCGCACCTTAAATAGCCTGGATCTTGATCAATGTAGATTCCTGCAGGTAGGTCAACTCTTGCTGCTTGGAACAGTCCCCACTCAAATGGTGACTGCAGGGCCATCTCCCACGCCTACAAGCAACCTGCCCACACCTGAACCCCTCAAAGGGTTTGGCACCATTTGTGTCTATCTCTATGACGATGTCAATGGCAATGCAATGGCAGAAGTTGGCGAGATCACGGATACCGGCCTTGCTGGCGGAGAGATCAGCATTACAGATAAATCTGGTGTTTATTCCAAGATCGGAACCACCATCAGCACAGGTGAAGCGGTATGTTTCGAAGAAGCTCCAGAGGATGAATACACTATCAGCATCGCCATCCCCGATGGATACAATCCCACTTCAAGTCAAAATTACACGATCAATTTGAAGGCGGGCGACACAGCCACAGTGAATTTCAGCGCCCAAGCCAGTTCAACCAAACCCCTTGGCGGAACGGAATCATCGAACTCATCAGTGTTTCTGGCGATTGTTGGCGGTTTTATCATTTTGGCCGGCATTGGTCTTGGATTCTACGTCAGGTTGATTCGCAGAAGATAATTCTAAAAACCTCTTTAACCACGAAATACACGGAATATACTAAAAAATAAGTGCAAAGAACAAAATCGGTCTGGGATTCTACGTCAGAGTGATTCGAAGAAGATAATTCTAAAAACCTCTTTAACCACGAAATACACGGAATGCGCGAACTATTAAATTCAAAAGAACAAAATCGGTCTGGGATTCTACGTCAGAGTGATTCGAAGAAGATAATTCTAAAAACCTCTTTAACCACGAAATACACGGAATACACGAACTATTAAATTCAAAAGAACAAAATTGGGCTTGGATTCTAAGTCAAGTTGATTCGCAGAAGATAAGGTTAAGATCTTTTTAACCACGAAATACACGGAAAACACGAAATAATTTAAATAAAAAACAGTTCCTTTTGAACTGTTTTTTGTAAAATAACAAACAAATTATGGGCAACACAACCGGTCGTCCTAATATGAGTATTATTTTCGTGCTTTTTGTGTGGTTCGTGGTTAATAAAAGGTTTATGGGTTCTTATACGCACTTCGCTACTCAACGAGAGAATAATTACCCGAAACGCTCTTCCTTCCACACATCGCCGCGGTTGTGATAACCTGCCTGCTCCCAGAAACCGGGGGCATCGTCAGCGAGGAATTCCAATCCACGCAGCCACTTCGCGCCTTTCCAAAAATAAGGCACCGTCAGCCCTTTTTCTTCCTGAATGGCTCCAACTACCCCACGCAGCGGAAAGCCGTGGTCTGATGTGATGGGTGCTCCATCATAATGGGTAGCCAATAAGAAATTATCCGCCATGACGATCTCAAGTGGCAGGTTGGCTGAAAAACCGTATTCTGCATGCTGTAAAACATAACGGGCGGAAGGCTTGATTTTAAGCAATCCTGCATCCACCAGCGTTTTGACGGATACCCCCTGCCACTTGGTGTCAAATTTACTCCACCGCGTGACACAGTGGATATCCATGGTCAGGCTGGTTTTAGTCAATTCGTTAAATGCTCTCCAATTAAGAGAAAATGGTTGTTCCACTTCACCCCAAACTTTGAGGTCCCAGGTTTCGAGGTCAAATTGCGGAACTGGCCCATAATGCAAGACCGGGAATTTTTGGGTCAAGGCCTGCCCGGGGGGCAAACGGCCTTCTTTTTTGAATTTTTCTTCTTCAGTCCTGCGAAACATTGAGTTTTGCATTTTCATCACCTCTGCATTGATTATACAAGTTCCAGCAGCAGATTTCATGCTTGTATTGACCTTGTACAAGGAATAATACGAGGTTTACACTCCAAATACACTGATTGACGGGGGGGTCGCAAGTCGGGTAGAATAGTGAGTGAGGTTACCGGTATGGCCACAACTCCCCTGACGATTGAACAACTTGAAAACAGACTGCTGGCATTGCACGAGGCCAGCCTTGAACTGGTTCGTGAGATTTCAATCGACACCTTGTTAGAGAAGATTGCCAGCATCGCCATGGAACAGGCCAACGCCAGTTACGCGGCAGTGGGTATTCTGGATGCCGAAGGGCATCTTGAAAAATTTATTCCAATGGGTATGAATCGCGAAGAGATCGACCAAATCTCACACCCGCCGGTAGGCAAAGGTCTGATCGGCGAATTGATGCATTCCAAAGAGTCCATCCGCGTTAAAGATATTAAATCCGACCCTCGCAGCAGCGGTTTTCCGGCTTTTCATCCAAAAATGACTTCCTTCCTGGGCGTGCCCATCTACCAGGGGCAGCAGCAATTAGGACAACTCTACCTGACAGATAAACGCGGTGGAATTGATTTCAGCGCAGAAGATCAGCAGATCATCGAAATGCTGGCGGCTTACGCGGCCGTTTCAATTTCAAACGCGCGCTTGTATAAAGAAATGATGACCCGCGATCGCGCGCTCACCCGGCGTAATGAAAACCTGGCACTGCTTGACCAATTAGCCTCCACGCTGGCCACCAGCACGGATATTGACCAGATTCTCGACAGCGGGTTGACCCAATTGATGGATTACCTGCGACTCGAAGTGGGAGAGATTTTCCTGCGACTCGAAGACAGCAAAAACTTGCAATTATCACATCACCGCGGTGAGGGGGTCGAAAACCTGTGGAAACGCAGCATGTACACCATCGGTGAAAGCACTATTGGGCGCACCGCTTTGAACGGCCTGCCGGTGGTGTTGAACCTCTCTGAATATGAATATGCTGATCTCAACCCTGACGCCAAAGTACAGGGAATCCACCAACTGGCAGTACTTCCCAT
>PNNU01000217.1 GCA_013824385.1 Anaerolinea sp. | reverse complement strand
CGAAGTTCGTTAATCCACTAGTTATATGCCATTGCCCAACTGAAAGGAGAACATAAATGGATCCACTATTCGAGGAAGAATTCAACAAGTCCTACGAACTTTCCAAAGAGGGAAAATTTGACGAATGTGTAAGCCTGCTCAAGAAACTCCTCCACCGACCTAATCTTTCCATCAAAGAGCGCATGATGGTACATGGGAACCTTGGTTTTGCTTGCATAAAAGGTCTCATAAATGACCCCGACCCTAAGCGATACATATCTCAAGAGGAATTCAACGAATCGTGGGCAAACTATGGCTTTGCGAAACACCTGTACTACTACTTCATCACCGACCAAGAGACCAAAACTGAGATGGCACCGTTTCAAGAAGAGTTCATCAAAATCGGCAAACGCTTAACTTTCAAATTTGGAGCCGAGAGTAAGTACTTCTCTGGGAAATGGAATAATAAGAGCGGTGTGTGCGAGGATTTTCGTCTCTACAAAGGTTATCCACCAGACTACTACATTGAGGTACCAGCCCCAACTCCTTCCGAACAGGTAAAGGCAAAAAGCGGCTGCTTCATTGCAACCGCAGCTTACGGAGATCAGTTGGCACCAGACGTAGTTCTCTTCAGACGCTTCCGAGATTTGGTTCTGCAAAAGCATGCTACAACCCGTCAACTTGTAGCCCTATACTACAACTTCTCGCCACCAATTGCAGACTTCATCTCAGTAAGCGTTGCCCGCAGATCTCTCGTCAGGGTTTTATTCCTGAAGCCGCTTTGTTCTCTTATGAAATTATGGTTGAGAATCAGAGAGCGAGAATAATCAATGACCATTCAACAATTTACATATACCTGCCAATCATGTGGAAAAGCAGTTGACTTGATTCAGCTTACGAACTCGACACTGCTTCAGGATTGGCAATGCCCGTCCTGCAAGACTCCCCTCAACTGGCAGGAGGCAATGAAGGCGATGAATGTCTCGGAACTAAGAGGAAGCAAAGACATGTCGCCATCACCAGAACATTCACACATTGAACTCAATAACTTATTGGGCGAAGCAACCAAACGCTTCCAGCAAGGGCAATTGAAAACAGCGACTTTCATGTTTGAAGAAGCAGCTAAAATCATGGAGCAACTACCAGAATTCCTTTCGCCGACTCCTGATAGTCCTTTTCCCAAGAAACTTGCATCACTGTATCTCCAAATCGGAGATTGTTATTCTCAGTTGAGCAATTATGAAAATGCTCTCAGTTGGTATATAAAGGGACAGGATTTTCTTGCCAAGCATTCCTTGGAGCGTGATGTCATGGCTTATGTCTCGATGGGTGACGCTTTCCGAAACTTAGCTCAATGGGACAACGCCATTTCACTCTACTCTCAAGGATTTGAACTTGCAACGACTTCAAACAAGTCAATACCGCACTCCGATGTCTGCTATAATATTGCTTGCTGTTATGAGGAGAAGGGTGATCTTATTGGCGCAATCCAATGGTTAGAAAAATGTCTTACCTACAATCCAAACGATGCTGACGCACTCTTTAACCTTGGAATGTTTTCCGCACGGAGCGACAATTACGTTCGTGCAGCTCAAGCTCTTCAATCTTTTATAAAAATTGAACCAAACGCAGATGGAGCTAATCAAGCTCGTGTAGCTCTTTCACAAATCTATCAGAAGATGTAATCAAGGAGAGATATATATGTCTAAGAAAGTTTGTCCAGTTTGTGACGGAAGTGGTAAGTGTCCCAAATGTCACGGCACGAAAGGCGGTTTCTCCTACGTTTGCAGCACTTGCAAAGGTAGCGGTCACTGTCCACGATGTCACGGCGAAGGTGTAGTCAAGAACTGAGGAGTTGGGCAACGGCATATAACAGCAGGCATTACGATGCTCACTCATTTTGAAAATATTGAATTAAAGTGTTCGCTCCATTTGTTTTGCCGCAGAGCAATTGGTCATTTGATAGCGGCAAAACAAACGGCGTAATGCCTGCACACGTTATCTGCTCATTGCGGACAGAAGGGGTATAATAAAATGTTAAAAAAAGTGGTCCGTCCCATTTCTGTATTGGTGAAGTAACTATGGAAACCTGGTCTCGTGTTTTGAAAATCATTGCAAAGATATTTGGCGTTTGTATAGTACTTTGGGGGATTGCGTTCGGCGTATTTGGAATTATTCTTGGCATTGACCTATATCTCCCTGATCTAAAAGCCGAATTTCTCGCAATATTTATATGTATATATGCAATCGGTACGGGTATTCTGTATTGGCTTCCCAACGAAAAAATTCTACCCTACAAAAAGATTTATCTCGTGCTCACGCTTTTCCCTATCGTAGGTTTAAGCGCTATGTTGGTATATGACTTCCTTGTGCACGGAATTGATTTTACTTTCGTAACAGAACTATCAACAATCGTTTGGGTGTTAATAACGATATGTTTATTTTTGACAGCTCCTCTTTCTCTTATACTCCACATTAAATCAAAATAATAATACCTGGTAAGAGGCGAGAATGAGGAAAAGGGAATGATTCTATTAATTAATTCTGCCCGCAACGGCAGATAACACGCAAAACAACGACGTTGGAAATGTCACGATGATTAAAAGCCTCACTCAATATTTTTATTCGCTTGAATAACAATTATGTGCTCACAAAAATATTGCGTTGTTTTGCGCAACGTTAGCCGAAATGCCATTAACTCACTCTCCCAGAAATGGCCGGGAAAACTTAATCACCATAATATAAGGAGTAACAATCAAATGAAACACTTCATCAGTATTTCGGTGGTGCTCGCAGTGCTTTGCTTCATGCTGCTTTCCTCGACGTCGCTGTTTGCGCAAGAATGGTCGGCTGCGCAGAAAGATGTTTGGAAAAATGTTGAAGCGTATTGGGCGCTCTTTGCACAAGGCGATCTGGAAGGATTCATGGCTTACTTGCATCCTGACTATCGGGGTTGGGATTACCCGAGCGCCATCCCAGAAACCAAAGCCACAGCCAAAAAATTTCTCGACTACAGTATGAAGACCACGAAAACACTTGTCTACGACATCACACCAGTTGCAATCCAAATTTATGGCAACGTCGCTTTCGTCCATTACTACTATACTACCATCGAGAAGGAACTCGAGAGCAAGGCGAAGACTAGTTCGGGCCGGTGGACAGACATCTTGATAAAACAAGGAGATAAATGGGTAATGATAGGTGATCACGGCGGACAGACATCGAAGGATTAGGAACCGTGGTCAAGGTTCGTGGACAAAAATGGCATTTCGGCTAACAGCATGCATTACGACGTTCACTTTTTTGCTAATGGCTCGACAAGTAGAGTTCACTCCACCCCGTTTGGTGCGTTTTGGTGCTTCGCTCTTTCGATAGCACCAAACGGGGCGGCGTAATGCGTGCGCACGTTGTGCGCCATGCGCAAGTCATTTATTTTGTTGCCAACATTCTAATTGATTGGAGACACTAATGAAGGAACATCCAAAACAAACGAGAGCGACTCGTCATCAAGCGCGATATCTATTAACAATTTTTGCACTCATGTGTTTCTCATGCGATGAAAGACTACCGCTTGACAAATTAGAATTTTCAGCAAATAAACAATTTGGCAATCCACCGGCACCAAAGCAGATGGAACCAGAGATAGCAAACATTGCAGTTGATATTTCTGAATCGATGAAAGGATTTGCAGAAACCGGCACGTTCCAAGAGCTAATTCGCAAGACTGTCCATGCTTTAGGCCCACAAAAAAATGTGAGATATTACTGGTTCGACACGACGTATGGTTCAGCCAGGGATTTTCTCCAATTCTTTGATCCAAATCTCTTTGTCGGTTATGCCACAAATTTTCAAAGAGCCTTTTCAATAAGAAAAACTGGAACGAATGAGATTCTGATACTACTCACAGATTTTCAATTCAACAATGAGAGGTCATATGACGCTTTGGTTAAGGCATTTCAGACAGAAATACTGAAGGGCGGATACATTAAAGTTTTTAGTTCCAACCCAGATTTTGACGGAAGAATCTTCCCGCAGTTTATTCGCAAGGATAGGTTCAGACATAAAGGGCAGCGACCTTTATATGCCATATGCGTAGGTGAACGAAGTCACGCAGAGTTTATCGAGCAAGTGTTGAAGAAAACAATACCATGGATAAATTCAGTGACACTGAGCAGTGGAATACCTCTGTATTGGAGAATACATCATCCAAGCCCCACAGTGAGAATCTCGGGCAAGAGTTTATCATTGCAATCACGAGACAGTTTGTCATTCAAATTGTCATTGATCTCACCTGTAATACATGACTGGGGGGATTGGACACGCGACGAAATAATTACAGAAACCTTTTCATTCATTGATACCAATTTCATTGAAGCCAAGGAGAATCTGGGTGTTCGAATCATTCAGACAAAAGGTGATACATGTGTAATTACCCTCTTTGCGAAAGAGATAGATCCTACACCAAACAAGCTCTGGCGGATATCGCTCAGACCCAACTCAGTGTCACCTTGGATATCGGATCAATCCTGCTTGCCTGATGGAGACCAAGCCAGAAAGACTGTCAAGCTGAAAGAGTTTATCGAAGACGTAATCAGGCCCGTAACTAATCCGTTTACGGTCAACACAATTCACATTTTTCTCCAAAAAGACTAGAGAAAGGAACGACTATGTTCATATTGAAATACATCTTCTTTATTCCATTTGTCTGCCCAAATCCCAGCCATCCATCATTCATGTGGGATTGGAGTGTGCTGAGTGCCAAATGGGAGCTTTACGCGTATGCAATGTTCTTCACCAGCATGATAGCTTTTACATGGTTCTATTTTTTTTCTAAGCCGAACACACACGGTGTTCGCAGGTTCGCGATATTGACCATCTTTTTATTGATCACAGGCGGAGCAGTCGCATACTATTATGTGTATGTGAACCAGGACATACTCTTCATCGAGAACGCAAGTTGGACCTTTGAGCATACGTTCACGGTCATTCTATCTGGTTTGGCGACTACACTCATACTATGGCTTGCAATTGTGGTCGTTGCATACTTTGTGACCGACAAAACTCTGTTCTACGCAGTAGGTATATTAGCAGGTATCGCGTTAGGGTCTTCACAATCCATAAGCAGGAGCTTAATGTCAACAATTACACCGCTCGAAAAGAAGACAGAGTTTTTCGGGTTTTATTCTTTCTTTGGGAAGGCGTCTGCAATAATAGGTCCCTTGATTTTTGGCTATGTTTCATCAGCTTTTAATCAACGCGCTGCGATACTATCGGTCGGAATACTAATTCTTACGGGCATGCTATTACTTCAAAGAGTCGAGGTAAAAAGAAAAGCATAGAGGTTCCCCGAAGTGTTTCATATTCTCAACCTCTCAGGTATTTCACCCTCTTTGTATTTGGTTTCGGCTTTAAAATACTCCACCAACTTTTAACAGCATAAATATCACTGCAAATACAAGCACAACAATTAACAATATTAAACCCTTGGAAAATCCTTCGTCAATATCCGATGGCTGTTTAGAAATATTTTTATCTATCATAGTAGTTCTCCGATTAAATTATTGTAGATGAAATTATCTAACAGGTTGCTGAAAAAGTCCTTCAGAGCAGGCGTCATTCCGAACTTGTTTCTCTACGAGACCGTAGGTCGGAATCTGAACATTTTGAGACCCTGAAACGAGTTCAGGGTGACGGTATCGGGGTTTTTCAGCATCCTGCTATTAGGAAAACTATACTACAGGCGGGTCACGCGGCCGGTAACGACGATATTCTCCCGAGGAATATAAAACCATGGTTGAATTTACATTGTCATATCTGAAGCTGCCAGTCGTGGGAAATTGAAGAGTTGAGATTGAAGCTTCCGATGGGACTTCTACACGGGCAGAAATGGCAATATGTTTCGTAGGAATAACGTAGGGACGTGAATCGATAGGACGCGATTTTTTTTCATCGGCCACCAGAAAAAGGTTGCCGCCTCCATTTACAAAACATCCGAGAATCGCAAAATGTGTAAGAAGACTGACATTCAAATAAGCTATAAAAGAAATGTAAACAATAATATGATTTGCTTTTCTCATCACAGCATAATAATAGGCAATATTTGAAAAAAATGCAAGCATAATTTGACTATAAATTAACAATATTCTCACCTTGATGATACAACGAGAGAAACAACATAAGATAATCTTTCAGGTGTCGGGT
>PNNU01000216.1 GCA_013824385.1 Anaerolinea sp. | reverse complement strand
AATATTTCAAGACATCCGATATCGATGGCGCCCTGGTAGGGGGAGCCAGTCTAAAACCCGACTTCTTAAAGATCGTCGAAGCCGCAAGACCGTAAGAGGATAAAAACCAAAAGGACAACATAAACCCGGTTTCTGCAGAGAAACCGGGTTTCTCGTAATAGAAACCGGGTTTCAATTATTCAACATTCACTATAATCTTGAAAGTCTTTAACATTTTCAAAGAAATTCATTATGATGAAAATATCCACAATTGAATGATTTTCAGGATGGATATAGCTTGCATAGCTGGAGAATCTCCATAATTCTGGAGAGCTGACTAATCCCGCCTTTACAGGATTTAAATGGATATAGTTGACACATTCAAGCAAATAACCATCATCCTCAATTTTTGAAGCTTGATAGCGGCTCTGAAATAAGGGGCCAATGCGTTTTTGTTCAATATTGATCGACTTAGCATAGGACACAAAAAAAGGATGAAGAGCTTTTTCTGTCAGGTTTTCATTATTAACTTTTAAGAGAATGTGATAATGATTTGGCATTAAACAATATGCAATAATTGAAGCATATGGTAATACAAATTTACTTAACCTCTCTAAGAAATATTGATAATTTCGATCTGAGAAAAATATCAATCCTCTGTTTATTCCTCTATTATAGAGGTGGTAATAATGGTTGATAAGAAATGGGGTTTCCCGTTTTGGCATACTAATTCCTCCCTTGTGTTTCAAAGAAGAATTCAACAACCCCCTTTAAGTATAAACCCGGTTTCTGCAGAGAAACCGGGTTTATAATCCATTAAATTTTATGCGGTACCAAACTGCCGGTCGCCGGCGTCACCCAAGCCGGGGACGATGTAACCGATCTCGTTCAATCGTTCGTCAATGCAAGCCAGGTGAATGGGCACCTCTGGGTGGTTCTTTTGTACCAGGGCAATACCCTCGGGGGCGCCGATCAAACCGACAAATTTTATGTTAGTCACACCCCAACGTTTGAGAACATCTATTGTGGCAGTGGCAGATCCGCCTGTTGCCAGCATGGGATCCAGAATCAGGCACATGTCAACAGTGGGTGCAGTTGGCAGCTTGTTGTAATACTCCACCGGTTTGAGTGTATGTTCATCACGGTATAGTCCAATATGCCAGACTTCAGCACTGGGGATGAAGGACCAAAATCCTTCAACCATACCCAAACCGGCGCGTAAAATGGGCACAAGACCTACTTTTACTTTCAATTCACGGCATTTAGCTATGGCGAGAGGTGTATGAACGTCTTTTGGCTCAGTGGGAAGGTCAGCGGTGACCTCATAAGCCAGTAAACCGGCGATCTCTTTGACCAATTCGCGAAACTTGCGATGATCGGTGTCTTTGTCACGCAAAATTGCCAATTTGTGTGCAATCATAGGGTGTTGTGAAACATAAATATTGTCCATACTACCTCCCGGGGGTTTTTTTCATTATACCGGAAACTCCAAAATGGAAGTTTAAAATATCCCGTTTTTCGAAATCCAGTTTTCAGGTAAGGGTATAATCAAGCACATGAGCGATGAAAAAGAAAGACTCACCGATCCGGATTCACAACCAGAAGACCGCATTGACCATGCACTAAGACCAACACGCTTGCAGGAATTGATTGGTCAGGATCAAGTCAAGCAAAATTTGGATATTTTAATTTCCGCGGCACGGCAGCGCAAAGAAGCGCTCGACCATGTACTTTTTTACGGTCCTCCTGGTTTAGGAAAAACCACCCTGGCGCATGTGTTGGCGAACGAGATGGGTGTCAATATCAAAATCACCTCAGGTCCGGCTATTGAACGCACAGGCGACCTGGCGGCTATTTTGACAAACCTTCGTGCGGGAGATGTTTTATTTATTGACGAGATTCATAGATTAGGCAGGGCAGTGGAAGAAATTCTCTACCCGGCCATGGAAGATTATGCACTGGATATTATCATTGGCAAAGGGCCGGCGGCTCGATCGTTGAGATTGAAACTGCCAAGGTTCACCGTGATAGGCGCGACCACCCGTCTGGCACTGGTAACTTCTCCGCTGCGGGCGCGCTTTGGCGCCGTCTACCGTTTGGATTATTACGATCAACCTGCCATGCAGAAAATCGTTAAACGGGCTGCTGATATGCTAAAAGTGGAAGCTGACGTTGATGGTGTCGCCGAGATTGCCAGACGTGCCCGAGGTACACCGCGTGTGGCATTGCGTTTGCTGCGCCGGGTGCGTGATTTCACTCAGGTGCGCTCGGATGGCATGATCAACCGTCAGGTTGCTCGCGATGCTCTTGATCTCATGGCTGTGGATGAACTCGGCCTTGATGATGTGGATCGCCGCGTGTTGATCACTGTGATCGAAAAGTACAATGGCGGACCAGTTGGTTTGGCAACCATAGGCGCTTCCATCAGTGAAGAACCTGATACCATCATGGATGTGGTTGAACCTTACCTGTTACAGCTTGGATTTTTGGAGCGCACTCCCCAGGGACGCGTGATAACAAAATCTGCATATGAACATTTAAAGATCCCCTATATCGTTAAAGAAAATCAACCAAGGCTAATTCCATAAAAGTATGAAAACATCCGACTTCAATTACCACCTTCCGCCTGAGTGCATCGCCCAGACGCCCGTAGAGCCGCGTGATTCCTCCCGGTTGATGGTTTTACGCCGTAGGCAAGATACTATTGAAGATGCAGCCTTCAGGGACGTTGGTGGATACCTCAAAACAGGCGACCTGTTGGTGGTTAATCAAACCAGGGTCATTCCGGCGCGTTTGTTTGCGCATAAAGTCACTGGCGGCAAAGTGGAACTGCTATTACTCAAGCGTGTTGAACCTGATGTATGGGAAGCTCTGGTGGGCGGTAAAGGATTAAAACCTGGCGTCAAGGTTACCGTTGAAGATGGCCCGGAAGCAGAAATTCTTGAAGACTTGGGCGCGAGCAGAAGGTTGATCCGGTTTTTGACACCAATTGAAAGCTTGCTGCCGAATGTGGGTGAAATGCCTTTGCCACCATACATCCACACCCCGTTGACGAACCCTGACCGCTACCAAACGGTGTATTCCAAAGAAAACGGATCTGCAGCCGCACCAACCGCAGGGTTGCACTTTACACCTCGGTTAATGAATGAACTTGAAGAAGCTGGCATCAAGATCGCAAAAGTTACCCTGCATGTTGGTCTGGATACTTTCATGCCCGTCTCTGAAGAAGACCCGCTTGAACATGTGATCCACAGTGAATGGTGTGAGGTGACCCCAGAAACCGCCGAAATAATCAATCAGACAAAGGAAAAAGGTGGAAGAGTGATCGCTGTGGGCACCACCAGTGTGCGCACCCTTGAATCCGCTGCGGCAGCCAGCAGCATACCCAACCGAGTGACTGCCATCACCGGACCCACTCAATTATTCATCTTACCTGGGTTTGAGTTCAAGGTTGTGGATGCCATGATCACCAATTTTCATTTACCGCAATCCTCACTGATCATGCTGGTGAGTGCCTTTGCCGGTCGTGAAAAGGTATTGAACGCCTATAAAACAGCCATCCAACGCGGCTATCGCTTCTATTCCTTTGGCGATGCCATGTTGATTTTATAAATCAATCTCCATGAAATACACTGACCTTATTCAACTCGAAAGTGATCTGATTACCTGTCGCAATTGTCCACGATTGGTAGCCTGGCGTGAAGAGGTTGGGATGGTCAAACGCAAGGCTTATCGAGATCATGAGTACTGGGCAAAACCTGTCCCTGGTTTTGGAGATGAAAAAGCACGTGTGTTGGTGGTGGGATTGGCCCCCGGTGCGCATGGATCAAATCGGACGGGGCGCATGTTCACCGGAGATGATTCTGGCAAGTTTCTCTATCCCGCGCTCTATCGGGCGGGATTTGCCAACCAACCTGATGGATTGAATGTTAATGATGGTTTGAGATTGCACGATCTTTGGATCACAGCGGTTTGCAGATGTGTTCCTCCGGATAATAAACCTGTCATGGATGAAATATCGAATTGCCAGCCCTGGTTGGATGCTGAAATTGAATTGCTAACAGAATTGCGTGTAGTTGTGGCGTTAGGCAAACTCGCCTGGGACCAATTGATCTTGAGATATGGTGTGTCAGGTGGAAAAAACATTCCAGCTTTCGCGCACGGTGAATCTTATTTCTCTGATAAAAAAAATATTTGGGTAGTGGCATCCTACCATCCCAGCCGGCAAAATACACAAACCGGCCGCCTGACGGCGGCCATGTTTGATCAAATATGGAATCAAGTAAATCAGCTCTTAGTGGGTTGAACCTTCGTTGCGAGTGAGGAACCATACCCTGTTGGAATCTGACTGCAGTGGAGTAAGGTTCTTCAAATTTCCAAACTTATCCACAACTTCAAAACCGGCATAATCCAAACAGGCTTCAATTTTTTTGATTGAGAAAGCACGTTCGGTGTGTTTTTCTTCAAACTTCTGCCAAATCTCACCCTCACGCACAAACCAGGTGATTCTGACGCAACCTTTTTGGTTCTCAAAATCGTAGCTGGTGCGGTGAAGTTCGAGCAGGTCGGGTGTTTCTTGTTGGACGTAACATTTCGCTTCTTGTCTTTGGACAGCAAACCCATATGTGGTATTCATATCAAACAAGAACCAGCCGCCCGGTTTTAGCGCTCTGGCAATATTGTTGAATGTGGATTGGAGATCATCCGTGGTTAGCATATAGTTGAGGCTATCAAACCAGCAGGTAGCCAGGTCAAACTCGTCGGAGAAATCCAAAAAGCGCATATCGTGTTTCAAGAAATTGATATCCAACTTGGATTGTTGGGCGCGGTGTCTTGCCAGGCGCAGCATTTCTTCGGATTGATCGATGCCGGTTACCTGCCACCCGCCTTTAGACATGGAGAGGGCGAAACTGCCTTCACCGCAAGCCACATCAAGCAGTTTGCCTGTCGTGGGCATTTTGTACTGTTTTAAGAGAGCTGGAAGAATTTCAGCAACGGCCTGAGAAAGGGTGGGATAGTCTCCTTTAGCGTAGACCTGGGCGAATTCATTATATAGGGACATCGTGCGTTCTCCTGACTTGATGCAATGCAATGGCAAATTATAACCACATGTCCAAGGTTTTGGATAGGAATCTTGAAGTTTGAATCGTCAATTAATAAAGTCAACATCGCAACAAAAAAGGACACGGTTTGCCGTGTCCTTTTTGCTTATCTTGGTGATTTGCTATTCGCGTGCTTTGAGGGCTGACCAGCCGGCGTATTTGGCAGTATCACCAAGTTCGGCTTCGATGCGTAACAGTTGATTGTATTTGGCAACACGATCAGAGCGGGCAGGAGCGCCGGTCTTGATCTGACCCATGTTGAGGGCAACAGCCAAATCAGCGATGGTGGAATCTTCGGTCTCGCCTGAGCGGTGAGAAGTGACTGCACGCCATCCATTACGATGGCAGGTTTCAACCGCTTCGATGGTTTCGGTGAGGGTGCCGATCTGATTCAATTTAACCAACAGGGCGTTGCATGCGTCTTCTTTGATGGCGCGGCGAACACGTTCGGGGTTGGTGACCAACAGATCATCACCCACGATTTGAATTTTCTTGCCAATTTTGGCTGTGAGCATCTTCCAACCTTCCCAGTCGTCCTGGGCGAGGCCGTCTTCGATGGAAACAATCGGGTATTGATTGACCCAGTTGATCCAGAAATCAACCATCTGCTCACTGGTCAGTTTCTTGCCTTCTTTGCGCAGATTGTAGGTTTTGGTCTCTTCATCGTAAAGTTCAGAAGCGGCAGGATCCAAAGCGATGCAGACCTGCTCACCAGCCTTGTAACCGGCTTTTTCGATTGCTTCGAGAATAACTTCCACGGCTTCGTTATTCGCCTTCAGAGCGGGCGCGTAGCCGCCTTCATCGCCCACCAGGGTGGCGTATCCGCGGCCCTTGAGGACTTCTTTAAGCTTGTGATAGATCTCGGCGCCCCAGCGCAAACCTTCAGCGAAAGTGGGTGCTCCGAGGGGCATTACCATGAATTCCTGAGCGTCCGTAGACTGCCAGTTGGTGTGTGCGCCACCGTTGAGGATGTTCATCATAGGGGTGGGCAGTACGTGAGCGTAAACGCCGCCCAGATAGCGATAAAGGGGCATTCCAAGTGAAGCTGCGGATGCCTTGGCAACAGCCAGGGAAACACCCAACATGGCATTGGCGCCGA
>PNNU01000215.1 GCA_013824385.1 Anaerolinea sp. | reverse complement strand
ACAATGGCCGTGGCGCGCTTGGAGGGATCGCCGGATTTGAAGATTCCTGAACCCACGAAGACACCATCCACGCCCAACTGCATCATTAAGGCTGCATCTGCAGGGGTGGCAATGCCGCCGGCGGCAAAGTTCACCACTGGCAGGCGGCCCAATTTGCGGGTTTCAACGACCAGCTCAAACGGCGCACCAATTTCTTTGGCGAAAGCCATTAATTCTTCTTCGGGCAAGGTTTGCAGTCTGCGAATATCTCCAAGCACGGTACGGGCATGGCGCACGGCTTCTACCACGTCGCCGGTTCCAGCTTCACCTTTGGTGCGGATCATGGCTGCGCCTTCGCCAATACGGCGCAGGGCTTCTCCCAGGTTGCGGCACCCGCAAACGAAAGGTACTTTGAAATTGTGTTTGTAGATGTGATGAGCCTCATCTGCAGGGGTGAGTACTTCTGACTCATCGATATAATCCACACCAATGGATTCGAGGATCTGCGCTTCGACAAAATGGCCGATGCGGCACTTGGCCATCACCGGAATGCTGACAGACTCAATGATCTTTTGGATCATGTCGGGGTCACTCATGCGGGCAACACCACCATCCGCGCGGATGTCTGCGGGGACGCGTTCAAGCGCCATCACGGCACAAGCGCCGGCATCTTCAGCGATCTTCGCATGATCTGCGTTGACTACATCCATGATCACGCCGCCTTTGAGCATTTGGGCTAAACCCTTTTTCACTTCAAACGAACCTGTTTTTTGTTCCATAATCCAGCCTCCTGAATGCTAACTCTTCATTATATAGAAGAGAGATTTTTCGTGTATCGTGATTCTACCACGCCCACCATGGGCAGGCAACCGACTTAAAAAGAAAATGCCCCCGTTCATAGTGGGGGCGTGCCTGAAATCGGGCAGAATGGTTCTATCCCCTTGTTTTATATGGAAGGGTTATTACGCCCTTGGCTTCAAGGTTGCGTAACCTGAGTTGTCAGATAAGATGCGGCTGTACGGAATGCCTTTGTCAAGCATGAGAGCGATCTGGTTGTAGTTGCGGCGGATAACTACACCTGAGATTTCAATGTCAGTGCCATCTGGAAAGCGTAAAAGGGCCATAACCGTTCCATCTTTGACCTGATTGGCGTTTGAAACCGCAATCCTGATTCCGCCTTCACTGATATCCAAAACCAGGCACACACGATGATTCAAGATCAAATCTGGCAGAAATTTTGCCGGGCAGCCAGTGGGGTAAAAAACCCGCACATGGCGCCTGCGATTTTCATATCGCTGTGATGGGGAATTTACATCTCTTTGAGTAATTGTTTCCTGTTTTAGGATTTGATCAGCCATCATTTCTTTCTTAATCAAACAACACCATTCATGTGATTTGTATTTTTGTCAGTTTGTTCGTCTACCATTTCACGGTATTAATGTGTTGTGCCTTAGCATCGTGGAAGTTTCACACATTTCTATTGGTAAAAACGATTAAGCATAAACAAGTGGTCTTAAATAAAAACCACTGAATTATCCAATAAAATGAGCTTTGTTGCCAAAGAGGGGAGCTAACGATAAAATTTCGCTAATAATAACCAATACGATTATAGCAAGTTTTATTAGAATATTTTAATCCTGTCTTTTTTGTAAGGATAATGGAAATTATCAGGTTGATTTATTGCTTGATGCAAACCAATTCACCTTTGCCAATGGGGATAATCATTGCATCGACTCTCTCATCTTCAAGCGCCAGGTCAAGCATTGGCTGTAAAGTGGCTTGATGGTTAATGGCGTTATCTGCAATTAATATGCCGCCTTTAACCAGGTTTGGAATGACCAGTCTATAACAATCTTCATAGACCTCCTTTTCTGCATCCAGAAAACAAAACGCAATCTTCTCCATTTTGGGTAAAAAACAGCGGGCGTCGCCTTGTATCAGGGTCACCGTGTTTTCGACTTCTGCAAGTCTAAATGTTTCTTTGGCTAACGCAACTTTTTCTGGCATTATTTCAAAAGTGGTGAGACTCCGATTGTAAGTTTCACACGCCAATGCCAGCCAAAGCGTGGAATACCCTGCACTGGTGCCTATCTCAACCACTTCACCAGAAGGCGCTATTGAGCACATTACGGCTAAAAACCGCCCGGTTTCAGGCGGAATTTGGCGCAAACGCTTCAAATGTGTTGTGCCATCTGTTCTGTCTTTGATGTCTGTTTGCTCGAGAAATTGCATACGTTCCAGCATAGACTTGCGAATGGAATGAAACATGGGCTCCTGTAAATTGTCAAAAATTATTTTTTAAATTTGATTGTAATCATAAAAAAAGAATTTCTATATTATTTATCTATATTTTATGCAACTATTCTTTGAAAATGCGATTATATATATAGCGAAATTCATTTTTCATACAAAAAATAATACTTCACGAAAATTACAATAGGTCTTCTTCTCACAAAATTATTGATCCACTTAAATAAGATAAATTAGACAAATTAAAGATTATTTACAATGCTATCAGGACTATCGGTATATTATCAAGAGAGGTTAACATGAAGTTTTTACAGAATGTTAAGGTGTTTCAGAAAGTCTTATTGTTAGGGGTGCTCATTATCGTGGCCTTTGCAACATTATTGGTCGCTTATATATATCCAACTTATAAACAGAATTTGTTCACTGCAAAAGAAGTTCAAGCCCAGAACATGGTTAATTCTGCCGTGGCTTCAGTTGAACATTATGTAGAGCTGGAAAAAAGCGGTCAAATGACCACAGAAGAAGCGCAATCCGCAGCCATGGATGTTGTGCGTTACATGCGCTATGATAACGGAAACTACTTCTGGATCAATGATCTGGAACCAAAAATGATTATGCATCCGAATGTTTCAATTACTGACAAACCCGAGTGGTATTTAGAAGACGGCTTAGTCGATTACGCTGACCCCAATGGGAAAAAAATCTTTGTAGAATTTGCCATGATCGCAAAAGATCAAGGCGAAGGCCGTGTGGATTATGAGTGGCCAAAATCAGGTAAAGCTGGCGACCCCGCTGCACCGAAAATCTCTTATGTAAAATTGGTCCCGGATTGGGGTTGGGTGGTTGGCACCGGCGTCTATGTGGATGATGTGCAGGCTTCGATCAACGCTACTCTTCTAAACATCATACTAAGTATTGTAGGGATTATTGGACTAAGTATATTCATTGCCATCGTTTTGGCTAATTCGATTGCCAAACCTTTGGGCACGATTACCGCCGTTGCCGGTCGACTGGCCGAGGGCGATATTTCGGATAACATCAGCATGGACCGTAAAGACGAAATCGGTCTTCTGGCGGGTGCTTTTGAAAAAATGATTGCATATCAGCGGGCCGCATCTGATGTGGCGGACCAAATGGCAATGGGTGATCTGACCGCCAGCATCCAACCAAAAAGTGATAAAGACCGGCTCGGTAATTCATTTGTAAAAATGCTTGAAAGTCTGCGTGAAGCGGTGGGTCAGGTGGCTCTAAATGCTGCATCATTAGATTCTGCTGCGGATGATCTGTCACAAGCTTCTAATCAAGCTGCCCAGGCAACCAGTCAGATTGCCAACACCATACAGCAAGTGGCGAATGGGTCCAATGTTCAAGCTGATGCGATCAGCAAAACCGCCAGTGCTGTTGATCAAATGGCTCAGGCAATTAATGGCGTTGCCAAGGGAGCTCAGGAGCAAAGCGCCTCTGTGTTCAAGGTGAGCAATGCAACCGATCAAATTAATAAAGCCATTATTCAGGTGGCTGGCAACGCGGCTTCAGTAACTGCTGAATCTGATGTAGCTGCAGATGCTGCGAGAAAAGGCGCCATCACCATTGAACAGACCCTTGCTGGCATGCAGAGCATAAAGCAAAAAGTCGGTATTTCCGCCGATAAAGTGGAAGAAATGGGACGCCGCTCTGAAGAAATTGGCAAGATCGTTGAGACCATCGAAGACATTTCTTCTCAGACCAACTTATTGGCTTTGAACGCAGCCATCGAAGCTGCCCGCGCTGGAGAGTACGGCAAGGGCTTTGCGGTTGTGGCGGATGAGGTTCGCAAGCTGGCTGAACGTTCTTCATTGGCGACCAAAGAGATTTCTGATTTGATCAGCCGCATCCTTGCAAGTGTATCTGATGCAGTCAAAGCCATGGAAGACGGATCATCAGAAGTTGAAAAGGGTGTCGAAAACGCCAATCATGCAGGAACGGTGCTGTCTGAAATATTAAATGCTGCAGAAGCAGTGAATAAGCAGGCTGTTTTGGCAGGCGAAGCCACTCAGCACATGAAAAAAGTGTCAGAAGAATTGATTGCCGCAGTGGATTCAGTTTCTGCAGTGGTTGAAGAAAACACAGCCTCAACCGAGCAGATGGCAGCCAACACATCTGAAGTTCACTCTGCGATCGAAAGTATTGCCAGCATTAGTGAAGAAAATAGCGCTTCCGTGGAAGAAGTCAGCGCCAGCACTGAAGAGATGAGCGCACAGGTGGAGGAAGTGACCGCATCGGCTCAACAGCTATCCGAGATGTCAAAGCAATTGCAGGCAGTGGTCAACAGGTTCAAATTGAGTTAAACCCACTAAACGTAAGAGAAAATGCTACAATCCCTCGTGGTTTACAAACCGCGGGGGATTTTTCGATGCCGAGTATCCTTCATAATCTCGAAAAAAACAGACATGCTGGCTCTTTTCTTGCACCATTAAAGAGTAGAGTCATAGTTGTGGTTATGGAGATAAGTTATGGGTTTGAAATACTCATCCTTTGCAATTCGAGGCATTGACGTCAGCCAGTTCAACGGAACCATTGATTGGACGAAGGTCAGCGCCAATTTTTCAGGTATCAGGGTTGGTTACGGACGTACCATTGATAAAAAATTCAATGAAAACTGGCTGAATTCCAAAGGAAAGGTCAACCGCATCCCCTATTGGTATATGGATTATTACTCCAACCATACCTCCGGGGCAACTGTGAATGGCATGCCAGATGCAGATTGGGGTAAGGAGCAGGCCGAGACCTGCTGGAATGCGCTAAAGAATGACCCCGACGGAAGCATATTTCTGGATATTGAATCTGGCAACCCGTCTTATTCACCTGCTATTTCGACCGTGGCGGTCAGGGCTCAGGCGATTGCCAAAGCCTTCCTTGAACGTATGGATCAATTGAACAGCAAGCTCAACGGCATCTATTGCTCGCTGGGTTTGTTGAACTGGTTCAGCGCCTGGTTTAAAGATCGTCCGCTTTGGGTGGCATGGTACAACGAAAATCAAACACAACAAACAGTCTTGAGTGCGGTCAGCACTACCGGTTGGGTTGGTAAGTGCCTGATTTGGCAATATGCCTCGGATGGCGACATGGACGATAATGGCACTGGCGACGGCGCAGCCATGGGCATGCAGTACGCAACATTGGATCTAAACGGCTGGCTCGGAACGAGCGCACAGTACACTGAATTATTTGGCAAGGAGGTAAAACCAGTGGCTTTATACAGGGTCAAGATATTGATTTACAACCTGACAGTGAGAACCGGTCCGGGGGTGCTTTATCCGCGCTTGAGGCGGGCAGACTTCCCCGGCGAGTATAACATCTACGAAGAAAAGAACGGATTTGGCCGCATTAGCGACGTGAAATCTGAATGGCTCAGCCTTTCAGCGGATTATGTGCAGAAGATCAATACTACACCGCCGCCTGCCGCATTAACCGATGCCGAAAAACTGGCGCGCTTGTGGGCAGCGCATCCTGAATTACATTAGATATCTGCGACTGTGTTGGAAATTTCGCAATAGTCTAAGCGTTCTTCTATTAAACAAAAATGCAGAGTGCCGTCAACAAGACTGCTCTCTGCATTTAAGAATACCGGGAATTAGATTTTTGTATACAGAAAAAGTAAATTATTCGGTTTTTACCAATTAATCGCCGATATTTCGTTTATAAATACCTGGTAACTGATTCCCCGGTTGTTGCAGACGGTTTCGAGAAAACTGAAGTGCTCTTTATTTTTTTCAGGGATTACTGCAGCAAGTTTTACATTCAATGGCATACCTGTATTTTTAATCTCATCAGGTCGATTGAATACTTCCAGTGTTTTTCCTGAGACGAAATTGATTTCGGTATGGTCCAACAAACAGCGGATTGAACGGTGTTCCTTCATGGCAAGCATGATGCTCTGCACCATTTCATAGGAACTCCTGGCGTCTGCATCGCCATGTGTTTTTACAACC
>PNNU01000214.1 GCA_013824385.1 Anaerolinea sp. | reverse complement strand
GAATTGCGCCGCTATGACCTTTCAGCCAATCAACGAGTTTGTTTTGGCGTTTGCCCAGTGCTTTCCAAAATACGGTTGGATCATCTTCGTTTAACATTCCTGCACCATATACAAATTCTGTGTAATCGCGCAGCGACATCTCGGCATCTTGTGCATAAGCGTTATTTGGATAAACAGTGACGCACCAATGTAACTCTCCTCGTGCAGAACGTTCCATATGAGTTTTCATGAGTTCCGAATAGGCTTTACTATTGCGCTCCATGCATTGAGGGTCAACCCCGCTGAGAGTGCGGCTGTTTGAGGATGCACCAATATACAAAGTGGCGTCAAATGTACCGGTGATCAGTTGTTCGATCGGTGAAACAAAATCCAGTTGTTCGTCCGATGCAAGTTTATAGAAGATTTCCTGAGCTTCATCCAGGGGTTGGTCTATATAAACATGTGCCCCTGCTTTGATTGCCTCCTCATACACCGCAAGCGTTAATTCACTTGCCAGCGGATTGGCAATGATCAGAAATTTCTGCCCAGGTTTGATCTCAAGCGAATAGTTGACAAGCACATTCGCGAGCTTGGTCACACGTAAGTCAGACATATTTTCTCCTTGAGCTTTGATAATTTAATAGATGTGCACCCAGCGGCTTGCCTTCGCGAAGCTTGGCGCTAAGGCAGGCGTGGATTCTGCTTGGGAGCAGGAAAAACTCGAAGCCAAGCTTCGCGAAATGCTTGTAAATCGCGCAGAATCCCAACTTGTCCGATGCACGCGGTGTTGGGCGATTTTGACAGACGCTTTTGACATAGCTCCGCTTTCGCCAGCCTTCCAAATTAACCACAGCCCGCGCCAAACCAGACAACCGCCCGCACCGCAGGAACCCGCCACAAAAATGCACTTTTCACTTCGTTTCCCAACTTGAGCTGCGCCAACTCTAAACCGCCAGCCAAAACGTAGACAGCGAAAACCCGAAAAGATCACCCGAAACCTTCGCCGCAACCCGACGCAACTTAATAAAGAGCCGCGCTCATTAATCAAAATTCTGAAACATAGGTGAGTCAGGTAGAATCTTTTGTTAGACGCATATCTTTAATAGTTTTTCAGCTCTTTTTTGTGTTGCTTTCTTGCTATTCTCTTTATATTCATTTGCAATTTGAACAATTACGTCTTTTTCTTTTTTTGTTAGATTGGGAGCAATTCTAATAAATCCTTCTAATATCCAATCTTGTTCATTATAAATAGTGTTATCTGATGATTCTAACAACAAAGGAAAAACCTCTGCTGCATTTTTTTCTGATATTTCACCATAATGCCCTAAAAATAGGTCAATCGCTCCTAATAAACATAACTGCCCGTCTTTTTTTTGGTTAATGTATTTTTTTGCATAAACAAGGGCATGTTTTACATTCTTTTCATTACCTTTGGCGCAATAGCCTAAAGCCATAAATATCATCCACTTTGTTTGAGGTTCTTCCACTTCTAAAGCATTTATCAATTCAGAAATATATGGTGAAATCAAATCTGCCCTTTTTTCAGCTACACACTCTACAACTTTTGCTGCACCAGCTCTAATATTTTTATCTTTTATATTATTTAGATTATATGTGACAAGAGGAATAACCGTTTCTAATAATTGATATTTACCCTGCAATATTTCAGATGCTATTTCTTTTCCCAAAGCACTTGAGACTGTTCCTTTATTGTTTTTTAGCGCAGTTAATATATCCATATTATTATCCTTTTTTGCATGCCCAATGCTCGTTTGCCCAACGGTTTGGCATACCTACCGCCGATTTGGCGAGACGAGATTGCGTAAAATCACTTTTTCTACCGAATGGCCGCCGCATCCCCGCGCTAAAGGCGGTCAGGTGGAGCCGGTGTTGGGCGGTGTGGTGTCCTTTACTAAGATAAGGCCCCCGTTGCTTACCAAGAAAGACGGAGTATCCCGTCAGTAGTTATAAAATATACGTCATTGGTAATTGGATCGCAATCTGATGCAAACGAATCGCTGCCGGCATCATAACCAAGCAAGGTTAGTATCCCATTATCTTCCAGTTTCCAGATCGCGTAAACGAGACCAGTCCGATTGGAGTCGGTTACAACCGTGGCTGATTCCCATGTATACCCGAAAAGATAATTACTCCCATCCGGGCATATCGCTTGGCTCAAAAGTCCCAGCTGTGGCCCATCTGCAACAACCAGTTCGGTCCAGTTCCCAGTTGTGTCGCGGCTATAAAGACGATTATGCCAGAGTAAATGACCGTCTGGTGGCAAATCAATCAGCGCGTATAAAGTTCCATCGGAGGAAAAAGTCAAGTGGCGAGGTTGTGCCGAACGATCGTCCCCAGGGTAACTTACCTGGATGATTTGACCATCAGTGCGCTTTACCCAAAGACTTTGATGAAGAGTCCACCATAAATCCCCCGTCGTTGGGTCGACGTCAATCTCATGAGGAAGCCCTTTTGTTTCGGCGTATTCTTCATATGACCCGTTCACGAGATCAAAGGAATAGATCATACCATTCCAAAATCCCGCTTGCCCATACTCAACTTTTTTATGACCATAAACCGCTAAGAAACCGATCCCTTCCGGAGTAAAGGTTATACTGGTTGGAAAACGATAAGGTACGGTCCATAGGGGTACCAAAATATCGCCCTCGGTGATTTCATACAGTGTTGTTTCCGAACCAGCAACCAAACCCCCATAGCCAGCAAAAACCCTACTATCTGGTCCTACCGCCATTGCCCAGGTGTATCCCTGCGGATGGAATATCATTTCGCAGGTCTGGGTTTGAAAATCCAGGCGGTAGATTGGTTGATTGGGGTGAAATGTATACATATATCCGGCGCTGTCGAAAATTCCCTTCTCGCCAGAATTTGAATACTTTTCGTACCAATCCAGATTCGTTTTCGTTCCCGCGTTTAAATCCACCTCCTGGATACCGCTCCAATCCATAAGATAGACCGTCCTATCAGGCGCTACTGCGATGCTGTGATCAATACTTAGTCCATCTGTTATCTTCACCCAATGACCGTCCTCAAATACCTGAATGAGCTCTCCCCTGTCTTGTTCAACGACCAGAATTTCATCGTTTGGTCCTATGGCGATATTATGTGCTCTTCCAAAGCCTTCAGCAAGTTCAGTGACCTGACCTTCAGGGGTAATTCTTTGAACATTGGATGACGGGGAATCCACTGCATACATGATTCCCTGTGAGTTAAAGGCAAATACGCGATGCGCGCTGGCAACCCACTCAGGGGAGCCATCGTCTGCGATCCGATATGTACCGCCATGATGGGTCGAGATCCATAGTCGCCCGGATGGATCGAAACCGAAGTGTTCCAATGCACCACTTGTCGTTGATAACTCCGGGAAGGAAGCATAAACAGTCAGTGATCCATTGGACTGGAGTTGTTCTATCTCCCAGGAATTGGTATCCAAAAGCAGGAGTTCATCGTTTGGCCCAAAGCGCACCAGAACCGGCGACATGGTCGGCTCGTGGAATCTTTCCAGTTTCAGGCCAGGAGCTAATCCTCTTCCGATGGCAGGAGTCGGTGGAAGGCTCGTAGCTGTAGGTGGTTGGGGTGATTTCATCGGCGTATAAGTTGCCGGTGATGTAGATGGAATAATAGATGTCGGAGTGACTGATGTTTGCTGTGAGCAGGCAGTAGTAAACGATAAACAAAGACAAATCATCAGGCGTGGAATAATCCGTTGCATGGTTTATTCTCCTTTTGATGTGATAAGAATATTTTTAGCCGCCCAACGGTTTGCGTTCGCGAAGCATGGCGCTGGGGTGGGTTTGGAAAATATTTAGAAATTGAAACTTTTTTCTCTTCAATTAAATTATACAAAATTCCACAATTGATGCAACAAAAAAGTGCCCATCCATCAGACAGGCACTTCCTAATTACTACTCACAAATTACTACTCTTTGATAATTAATCTTTATACAATTCCTTATATCGGAAACAAGAAACAATATGGTCATTTACCATTCCTGCAGCCTGCATAAACGCATATAGGATGGTACTGCCGCAGAACTTAAATCCGCGCCCAACCATATCTTTGCTCATGGCGTCTGAAATTGCGCTGGTTGCAGGAATTTGGGATAAGGTCTGCCAACTATTCTGGATGACTTTCCTTTCGGTGAATCCCCATAAATAATTATCCAATGAACCAAATTCCTCGCGGATCGCGATGACTCGATTGGCGTTATTGATGATCGCATTGACTTTGGCTTTATTGCGAACAATTCCCGCGTTCGCGAGCAATTCCTGAATTTTCGTTTCATTATATGCAGCAACAACTTCAATCTCAAAATTATCAAATGCCTGCCGAAAATTCTCCCGCTTGCGTAAGATGGTATTCCAACTCAATCCAGCCTGCATTCCGTCCAATGCCAGGAATTCAAACAACATTTGGTCATTGTGAAGCGGGTTTCCCCATTCTTCATCATGATAACGGGTTAGGATAACATCATTAAGATTCCATTCACAACGGGTTAGTGACAGATCAATAGTATCTTCCATAAATATATTTTACTAAATATCAGAAAAGGGTGTCGACATTTGAAGTAATATTCCTCGGTCTACAGGTAAGTGATGATTGTTAAAATCTATCGTTTATATAAATGGGCGCCAAGAAACGGTACCGGCTTGAATGAATTGTCAGGCACCATTGCCATAATAACTCAATGTAAGGCGAAGCATGTCGAAGAGCTGTATTCCGTCCTCAAAGATTGGTTCAGGGTAATTCTTGATAAAGAAGTCATGGTCAATGCTTGTAACCCGAAAACCCTGTCGCTGGTAGAAAGCGAGTTGATAACCAAACGTGCCGGTGCCCACCTCAAGTTGCCATGCTCCAGAGATGCGATAGTAATCAATCACCCATTTCAAGAGCGCTGTGCCGTATCCGAACTTCTGGTGGTCTGGTTGAACAGCGATGCTCATCAGCTCATAAGTGTCTTTGCCACGTGGCTGAACGACGCATGCGCCAACCACATCCGCACCACTCAAAGCAACAAAGCACTTTGATCCTGGAAGATAGGAGCGAATCTTGTCTTCCGAGGGATCGGCAAGTAGCAGCAGCTCAATTGGAGCATTTATTACAGAAACTTCCTGGATCATTAGCGACATATTTACCTGTTACCTAACGGTTTGCGTTTGCGGTTATGCCCCTATGGGGTAAGTGGGGGCAGAATGAAGCGTTTTTAAGAACAGGAAGACTCGATGCCAGGAAAATAATCCTTAATTGCGATGAACCCAATCCTCTGCTGCAAGCTGTTTCAGGTGTTTTGCGGTTAAACCACACCGCCATCTTTTGTGATTTCACTTATCTTCAAAGGATAATCTTTTGGAAATTGAACTTCTGGTTCGTGCCCCAAGAACGCATAGCGAATATCTGCAAAAACCAACTGCAGAACATAGGCGTTTGTGTCTATGATAACCTCATGCATTTCTCGCCCAATTATTTTTGACCAATGTTTTGCTCGCTCTCCACTGTGAATGTATTTTAACCCTCCTCCTACCCACGTCTCCGCGAAGCGAACACCCCAGATAAAACCATTCGGATCAGGCTTATCTGGGTAATCTGGCCCGGAGAAAACAAAATCATCAGTTATAGAAAGTAAGAAGTCTTTACCGAGTTTTGTCTCATAACGAGCTTCGACGCAACCGACAAACTGGTATTTATGAACATCAGTATTGGGTGGGCCGTTACGTGCGCCAACTATAACGTCATAGTCTCTCATGTAATCTGTAAAACCATGACGCAAGATTGCAGCATCAGAAAATTCTTCGCGTTCTAATATCTCTTTGACTGTGCCGGGCATAATCATCTCTCTTCGAACGCCTAACGGTTTTTGTTATGCCCCTGTGGGGCAGTTGTGGGCGGGGACGAAACGCGGTTTAAGAACTGTATTAACCCACTCGCGAAGAAGCCCAATTATCCGCTGCATGAGGTGTTAGGCTTTAGCCGTCTTAAGAAGATTTTTTTGCATCGCAGATTTTCATGTGATTCATTGCCTTTGACGTTTCTTTTGGAAATTTTTCAACTGCCAGATTCCACCATTCTTGCTCTGTTTTTACTCCGACAACGATACTAAGTTCGTCAATTGCATCAATGATTTCAGGCTTGTTGATTATTTTAGGAATAGGACTTCGTATAAGATCGAGAAGTATATTGAGACAATACTCATACCCATCATAGATAATATTTAC
>PNNU01000213.1 GCA_013824385.1 Anaerolinea sp. | reverse complement strand
ATGAGGGAGAAAAGAAATTCATTTTTGACGGCACCTATGATTACACACAATTCAAGGAATTCTGGAAAGAGATCAAGGAGGGTAAATCTATTGATTTAGGTCCGTGGTTAGGTGGTGAGCAGATGCAGGTTACCCAAGCAGAGGTCGATGATTTTATTCGTCGATATGGCGAACCTGTTTTCGAGTTTAAGATTAGACTTGCCGGCGACACACCAATTGAAGCCTCAGGCCAATGGAATAATGCTGACGATTTTCTTTCTGGAAAAACCGATACCCTGGTTTCTTCCTGGAATCCCAATATGGCTGCCATGGGTACGTTGCACGCTGTAAGCCAATGGACGCCTGAACGTGAAGAAACAGAAGAGCCAACCCCCACAACTCAAGTGATGAATGAATCCTACGTGGATGGTGACAAGATCGGAATGCCTTGCAATGAATTCTGCCTGTCTCTGGATCCAATCGGATTCTGGATTGAAGGCGAAAAATATCCCGACTGCAAATGTGACTGCGGTGAAGGCAATATTTATTCGCAATTAAGTTGTGTCACAAAGGAAGATTTTTGCTCGGGTGAAGGAATGCGCGTTATCAGAGATAAAGATAGACCTGGTGTTTGTATGTGTACAGATCCAACGAAAAAATTTGATCTGGCAACACGATCATGTATTGACCTTGACGGGAATGAATGCAATCACGGAAATGGATGCGAGCCTGAGTTTGGCGAAAATTGTCAAAATTGTTCCGATTGTGGGTGTTCGTTTGGTTCAGGGGATAACAGCCAATATTCTCAATGGCTGACTTGCAACCCGGCAAATCCCAAAGCTGATATTTATGGATGTGTATTTGAAATGCCTGATAAGGCTACCCAGCTTGAGACAATGAAAGATGAGTGGAATCAGTGCCGCGATGCATGGGCGACCATGAATCTGGCGGGTGGTTATGGAACTACAGGATATCAAGCAGATGTAATGGGTTCAATAGCCGACCTTACGAATGTTCAAACATGGCAGCAAAAAAGTGGTTGCATTCCAACAGCAGGAGTCATCCTGGGTAGGGAGGAAGTAGATCCGATGGTATGCCTGATGCGGTATTGTGACCGGATTAATATTGGCATCCATGAACTCGAAATGCAAATTCTGAAAAACGCTCCAGTGATCTGGGGACCATCTATAAAAGTTAATGGTCCAGATGTGCGAGTTGACATCGGCCCGTTACAAGTTCCAGTCTTATATGGCCCCGGAGCCATTTATGGAGATGGCCCCATATCACTTCAGGTAACCATGGGTACAGGGTTTGTTCAAAGCAAGTATGAGATCGTCAGTGATCCGAATGAGGGGCTGAAAATCTATCTTTTTGAAGGATCATATACACACACGTATTTTGATGCTGCCACAAAAACAGCTAAACAAATCAGTCTGTTGCCTGGTGAAATGTTGGCTACAGACATGATGGGAATGCCCATTCTTAAGGAGAACTTTGACCCTGAAAGTCGTTCTCCCTGGTGGGATGATAGGGATTATTTGGTGAACTGTCCGGAGAACTCAACCCAACAGGGACCTGATTGTTATTGTGACACAGGATATTTGGTGGATGTTGAATTGGAAACATGTGAAATTTCCAGCAATGAAGAAAGTAAAGATCCAAATCAAGACTTATCAGGCTCATATCTTAAGAACAATAATTCAAAAATGCGAAATGTAATACGCATCTTTCTCTATTTTTGTGCTTCATTTCTGATCGGTTTGGGCGCATTGCTAATAATTCTCATTCAAAGAAAAAGATAAAAATAACATCTTTGGTTATAGTTATTTTTTGAGCGTCAAAGTTTTATCGGTTGCGAAGATTGAGCAGATCATTCAGACCGTCGCCAAGCGAGTTCCAGCCAATGCCGAACAAGACAATGGTAAGGAGAAATACCCACCAGAAATCAAATCGTCCGTCCAGACCGATCACAGCACAAAGCATTCAGACAGGCCAGTATGAGAATTGTGTATGGGAGGAGGGGGAAAAGTCAAATGGCTTAGTGGAATCATTTTGAGTGCCTAAATTCATTAAAGATTGCTTGACATTTTTTATTTACGGCGTATAGTTTTATTTAGGATGTATTGAGCCAGGTGGATCATGGTCAATCTCTCTCACTCGACTCAAACAAGAACATTAAACAGGAACTCCTACCAGGAGCCAACGCGACACCGACTTAATATGACCTATTAAGGGGAGGTGAAGAGTAAATTCTACTTATTGGTAAAAGTGAAATCGCATGACATTATTTGTGGAGGGATTCGGATGAAAAAGAGTGTATCAATTATTTTGGTTGTAATTGCATTATTACTTTCAAGTATTACTGTCGTTTCTGCTGACACGGCTGTTCCCGGTCATGATAAAGATCGTTATGATAGCGATGGAAATGGTTACCCGGATTCGGGGGTATATGTCAATGGACATTACACTTCAGTCTATGTATATGATGCTATTGGCGATTGGTATTGGGACCTTGGTGATGGTAGAATTCAAGGTACAGTAGCCTCGATTGAGGAATTAGACCAGGCTACATTAACAACATGCGACTATGTTGTTAATTATAGAGCTGATTTTAATAATAACTCTTACATGGATGAGGGTTGGATCCAAAATCATATTAATTGCTATGGCTATGATGATAATAACCAATACAATTACTTGATTGTTAGTGACGAAGACCCACGTTTTACAGGGAATCCGGAGTGGTCTGTATGGGGTACCTGGGAATATCATATTAATACTCAAAGCGGATCCGGTAACTTCGTACGACCTTATTGGGCTGTTGGACAAAACTAATAACGATTGAAATTGATCATTTTTGAATCAAGCCTGTTTAGAATTCATTTTCTACAGGCTTGTTCTTAATTTATATTTCGAATCACTATTACTAAACCTTTAAAAATGTACTTATCGGGTGTCAAGGCGCAGGTAAAGTATTAATGTTTAGAATTGCATATTTCTTTTTCAAGCATAAACATCTGAAAAGATATTGTCACTTTGTTAGTAAACCGCTTTTATTGAGGACTATCGACCAAGGTTCATAGCGACCACCATATTTATTTGAATGGAGAGATGGAACGTGTTTTGGGTTCCATGCGCAGGTGGGGATGTTATTGGTTAAATGAACCACGATTAATACTTGGTATGAACGTATTTACTGACACTTATTCGGATGCAGTTGGTCAAGAAGTCGATACTGGATGCACGTGTACCCCACCACGGACAATAAACGAGGTTTTTGTATGACATTCGATCGATCATATACGCGACCTTGCTGATTTTTCCACTGCGGGTTGCCAGTTTAAAGTAGCTTTAACGGTTACGGGGATTAAGCAGGTCGTTCAGGCCGTCGCCAAGCAAATTCCAACCGATGCCGAAAAGGACTACTGCTATAGTTATAGGAAAGAAAACCCACCAGAAATTAAATTGACCACCCACTCCGATGATCCAATCACGGGCAGAAACCAGTGAATATGCCCACGGAGAATTACCTCCCAACCCGACGAAGCTAAAAGTCGTTTGAAGGATGACCATGCCGCCAACATCACGCGCAGCCAGAATGATGGCAGGTGAAATGGCGTTGGGTAATATATGCCTGAATATGATCTTTGAGGTACGCGTTCCTGATATCCGTGCTGCTTCAATATATTCCAGGTTTTTTATGCGATGTACTACCGAATTCATAATACGGGCATAAGGCATCCACGAGAGCAAAATGAAAGTAATCATTAATGGATCAATTTTCTGTAAAAACACCAACCAAGCCGGCATATTTTCTGGTGTAACTAAAAAGTGTTGCCCGGAACCTGTTGTAAAACTCTCAACACCCGAATTGAGCAGTAAGATGGTAACCAATTGTGTGATCAAGACGATCCCCGCTATCATGGGGAATGCTAAAAACGCGTCTGTGATCCTCATGAGTAAGTTATTAATCCAACGACTGGAATATGCGCTGATCGTACCCACTATCACACCTATGAACATGGAAAATAGCGCGACCATCAATCCAAAAAAGGTCGCTGAACGTGTGCCCCAAATAAGTGAATGATATACGCTGGATTGGTTTGATAAAGTGCCTAACGGAGCCTCAGCACTTGGGGGCAGCGGTTGGCGGTGCTTTAGCGGGTTGCCGATAATTTTCACTACGCCCGGTCGATTTGGGTCTTGTGGAGAAAGCACCGGGGCTGCAATGGCCATAAATAGAAAAACTAATACCAGAATTAATCCGAGCCAATTATGCCAATTTGAGAAAAAGCGCCGCATATTTTTCATATTATTTGGTCCCGTGAGTTTTTCGTGGATCAAGCAGTGCTTGAATCGCATCAAGTATATTCATGAGCACCAATACTACGATGACGCTGTAAATCGTGAATCCGAGTGCGGCAGGTGCATCTGGAATAAATTGCATACTCTTTGTGGCAATTTCAGAAATACCGTGGAAATTATAGATAATTTCAACCACAAAGACGCCAGTCACCAAAGAGGCAGATGACAATACACTGCTGGCCAAACCTGGCGCAATTGCATTAGGAAGCATGTGCCTCCAGGTAATACTGTTTTCCGGGATACCATGTGACCTTGCTGCAACAACATAATCTTGATGCTTGACTTCAATGATGGCGGTTCTGGTGATGCGGGCGAGTGTCGCCCAATGGACCAAGGTTAAAGTTACGACTGGCATAACCAAATGACGCAGAGCATCAAGCGTAACATCCAATCTGCCGTTGAGTAGACCATCAATGGTTAACAATCCGGTTATCTGTCGGAATTGATCTGAATTTACAAGCAAATAAGTGGCTACTCCAGACCGTTCTGGTGAAAACCAACTCAATTTTACATAGAAGATGGATAATAAAACCATAGCCAGGATTACCGGCGGCAGGGATGTGGCAATGTAAGCTGACAATCTAAACCCATGATCTGCAAACTTGTTTTGCCTTGAGCCAGAAATGACTCCACTCAGCAGCCCTAGGGGGATAAAAACCAAAATTGAATACAGGGTTAATTCTGCAGTTACAGGCGATCGGATGATTATAGCGTCGAGAACACCATCACTAATCGTTTGGCTGTATCCCCACTCGCCACGGGTCAAATTCTTAATCCAGAAATAATATTGGATTGGAAAAGGATCATTGAGATGGTTTTCCTTGATTTTAATCTGGAGCATATTTTCAATCTGCTCTTCAGATAATCGTGCGGGAAGATTCCTGGGCATGAATAATTGAGCACGCGTTTCTACGGGTGTGAGCATCATCATCCCGTATATAACGATCGTGGTGACCAACAGCGTGATGAATATTGACACAATACGTTTGATTATGTTTGAAAGGAATGATGGCATAAGTTTCCAATGAGTTAGTTTTGTGAAAGCACAGAATACTGAAGGATGAACTGCTCAGTACATAGCTGTGCATAGTATGGAATTGGAATAATCGCTTCTAAATGTGAATTATACCTGCTGACAAGAAATTCCAAGAAGGGTGAAGGCGGATTTCAAGATATTGGAGGTCATGGCGAAGTATTCATCCGTCATCATGTCCGTCAGGTTGTTTTGTCGGTAGATTACGGTGGAGTGGTTGTAATTCATGCGGTCAAGGATCACTTCATCCACTTTACCAGCCAGTAATTCGGGCAGGTTCTCAGAGCCGGGCAGCATGGGGGCGATCATCACATAGGTGTGGATTCCCGCCTGGTGAAGTTTTTCCAACGCGTCAATGCGCGCCTTGATCGGCGGCGCGGAAGGTTCAAACAGTTTGCGCATGGTATCGTCCGCGGTAGTGATGCTCAAGCCGACTTGCCAGTCTTTGCCCATTTTAAAGATATCAATATCACGCACGATCAACGGCGAACGCGTCTGTATGGTTACCGGCCATCCATGCTGCGCCAGAATCTCGAGGCATTGGCGGGTGAGTTGGTAATTTCCTTCCAGCGGCTGGTAAGGATCGCAAACCCCGCTAACCCACACCCTAGCCGGTTTCTTCTTGAGTATTTCCTTGCGCAGAAGTTCAGTAGCGTTGACTTTGACATCCACGAAATCGCCCCAGGGCTCCTGGTGACCGGTGAAACGTTTCATGAAACTGGCATAGCAATACGAACACTTGTGCGCGCATCCGGTGTATGGGTTGATCACCCAGGGATAAATCTTGGAAGGGGAGAGGATGGATTTGGCGGTGACTTCTTTGATGATCATGGGGATATTGTAATTC
>PNNU01000212.1 GCA_013824385.1 Anaerolinea sp. | reverse complement strand
AATTCTATAATTTAAGTATAAACCTATTGTCAAGTCTTTTTGAATACTCAAAAATATATATTGGTTATATAGAATCACATGTATACTTGTTGAAGAAATTATTCCATTTGCGAAGTCGAGGGCTGCATTCATGTTTGATTTTTTGAAGAAATGGTTTAAGAAGTCTGCACCAAAAGCGGAAGTAAAGAAAATATCCGGCGGGGATAATGTCAGAAAATATGTCAAGCTGCACTATATCAACCCTGCCCGGATGAAGAAAGACAAGCGTGTTACTTTTACGGCAGAAGACATTGAAAAAGGTTTGGGGTTGGGCAACAAGTTTCCATTGATATGCAGCGCGCTTGATACCAATAAATTTCTCGAGTTTGCCAGGGTGGAACTGATCAGACGCGATGGAGCAGCTCAAGGGTCTACGGCTAAATGGACGTTTAAAGTAAAGTAAAAAAGGAAAACCAATTATCACTCACTGGTTGGTCTCTTTTATGCGAATATTGCATGAGTCGGAATTCTTTTAAAGAATTCCGACTCATGAATTAAACGCTGATTCATTTAATAGTTATGGATTTAGAACTTTTTGCAGACACAGCAGCCAGTCGCGTGTTTTGCCGGTGGGTTCCGCGGATGAAATGGCGAGGATGGGCATTTGCAGCGAGGCGGGGTCAACACTCGAAAGGGAGACTTCTTTGACGCTGTTTGTCAGAAAATGTGCCGGGATAAAGCCAATCGCAAGCGGGTTACTCGCGACCGTTTCAAGCATTTGTCTTCCACCCGGGATAAGCAGCGCTGGAGCGGAAGCCACTGGCTGTCCAGCCATCACAGCCTTCACAAAAAGCTGCTGGGGTTCTTCCTGGCTGGGATAAAAATTCAGCGCCGGAGACAGCGCTGAGAAATTTTCATCCGGAGCCGAAGCGAAGCAATCGGGGCAACTTGTTGCGGCTTCAGCCCAGGTGGAAATTTGGGCGGAAGCGATTTTTTGCACCAAATCTGGCGTGAGAGTAGATATAGGATTCGCAGTGTTGACAATCAACGCCAGCCTATCCATGCCGAGAACCGCGGAATAGGTGGTCAAGTTCTCAGGCGCCCCCCAGCGCAGCTTTACCGTGTCTGTGGCTGCCTCCAATTGATCCACAGGCATAATGTGGGTGATGATCGAGTAATTGCCAATCGTCTGTGCGCAGGTCGCCATGGCAGGGGTCAGCCATTCGAGAGACGACGTATATGCCACAGTCAGGGGATTTTGATCCAGTGTACCGGTTTCGGACGCAGGGTTGATTGTTGATTGAACAACAGCGACTTCAGGTGTAGGAGTTACGACGGCAGCCTGGGCATTACTGCGAACGGCACCCACGATCAACACTAATGCACCAAAAAGCACACAATAGAGGGCGAACCAGTAGAACGAGCGTTTGGTCAAAAAGCCAAGCAGCCAGTGAATTGACAAATATCCAACTAATAGTGCTGCAACAAATCCGACAAGAATCAGTGGCAAAAAGCTTTTGATATCAGGCATTTTCAGCGCATCAGAAAGACTGACAACGCCGGCGCCAAGCATGACGGGGATGGACATAAGGAAAGAAAAACGGGCAGCGGAGGCGCGATCCATATTGCGGGTCATACCGCCGGCGATGGTTGAACCGGAACGCGAAATACCAGGGAAGATGGAAATGGCTTGAAAAAGTCCCATCCAAAGCGCGTCAAACCAGGTCATGCTCATAAGGTTGCGAGAGCGTTTTGAGATGGTTTCTGCCAGTATTAATAAAGCTGCAGTTCCAAAGAGGAAATAAGCGGTTGCATTGGGATCATTGAACACTGCTTCCACTTTATCTTTGAGCAGCAATCCAGAAAAAACGGCAGGGATAGTGGCGAGGATCAGGTACCAACCGAGGCGGGCGTTTGGATCTTCAAAGGGCTTGCGGTCAATAAGACCTTTCACAAATGCCTTGATAATTTTCCATAGATCTGACCAGAAATATAGGATTACGGCAATGATGGTTCCCATTTGAACCAACACACCAAAAGGGAAAACCTGGGCTTCGGGTATTTGCCATCCTAAAAGGTCAGGAATTAATACCAGATGAGCAGAAGAGGATATGGGTAAAAATTCGGTCAATCCCTGAACGATGCCCAGGATGATGGATTGAATAAGGGTCATGAAGGCTCCTGTTTTTTATTGATCTTATATGTTTGTAGAAATTCCGCTGCAAAAGGTTCAAAATTGCCTGCCAAAATGGATGCCCGGATGTTGTTCATCAGGTTGATCAAAAAGGAAATATTATGGATGGAAATTAAAGTAGACGCCAGCATTTCTTTGGCGACGATCAAGTGGCGAATGTAGGCGCGGGTAAAATTTTTGCAAGCGTAACAATTGCATGTCTGGTCGATGGGATGCGGATCGCGAGCGAAGCCTGCATTCATCAGGTTGATGCGTCCGGTTGGTGTAAATGCGGATTGGTGACGCGCCAGCCGTGTGGGGAGTACGCAGTCGAAGATATCCACTCCGCGCAGTACCCCGTTGACCAGGTCTTCAGGCGATCCAACACCCATCAGATATCGTGGTTTATTGGCTGGCAGAATGGGATGTAAAACATCCAGCATGGCGTGCATTTCTGCCTTTGTTTCGCCGACTGAAAGGCCGCCGATAGCGATACCGGGTAAATCCATGGAAGAAACGAACTCGGCTGATGCGCGGCGTAGGTCTGCAAAGACGCCGCCCTGGACGATACCGAAAAGCGCTTGATCTGAACGCGTTTTAGCAGACACGCAGCGTTTGAGCCAATTGTGGGTGCGCACCACTGCGCGCTGGTTGTAGGCCAGATCGTTGGGTGTGGCGCATTCATCAAATGCCATGATAATATCCGCGCCCAACTGCTCTTGCACTTTGATGGAGCTTTCAGGGGTGAAACGGTGAGAAGAGCCGTCAATATGACTTTTAAAAGTAACGCCTTCTTCATCCACTCTGCGGGTATCAGATAATGAAAAAACCTGAAAACCACCTGAATCGGTGAGCATGGGGTTTGGCCACTGCATAAACTCATGCAGCCCACCCATCTCAGCCACCAGATCCGCACCGGGGCGCAGATAAAGATGATACGTGTTGGAAAGGACAAGACTTGCGCCAGTATCTTTCAATTGAGCGGGTGTGATCGATTTGACAGTGGCTTGTGTGCCAACAGGCGCAAAAACAGGGGTCAATAAATCACCATGCGGTGTGTGAAAAACACCGGCTCGTGAATTCTTTTCAGTTGCAATAATATCGTAAGAAAAGGGTGTATTTGTCATAACCTCAACATTATAAACCCCAAATGAAATGCAGCCCTGCCAGAATGGTAGCAATGGACAGGATGGTTAGGGGCAATCCGACCCTGGCATAATCTTTGAAAGTGTAGCCGCCAGGGTTCATCACCATGATGTTCACAGGGTGCCCCAGCGGGGTGATGAAGGCCAGTGAACAGCCCAGCGCAACGGCCAGCGCAAGAGGATGGGGATCGATGCCGAAATTCTTGGCAGCCGCGAGTGCCAGGGGGATGATGATAATGGGGGCAACCGGTCCGCTCATAAATTGGGTAAAGAGCATGGATATCAATAGGAAGAAGGCAGCAATGATCAGAGGTGAAACGGGTCCCAGCCATTGGAGCAAGGCGGTGGTAATGCCAGCCGCCAGCCCGGTATCGCGGATGGCAATGGTGAGCGGCCACATGCCCGCGATTAAAAAGATTGCTTTCCATTCGATGCGTTGGAAGGCATCATTCAAGCTCATACATCCGGTTAACAAGAGCAGAACGGCTCCGGTTAAAACCACCAGTGCAACAGGAAGAACATCAATAGCAGCCACCCCAAGTGTGAGAATCGTGATCAGAACTGCCAGACCGAGTTTCTTTGGCCGAATAACTGAATCAGGGTCCTCTTCAAGTAATACAAGGTCCTTGTCTTGTTCAAGTTGATGGATGTATTCGGCTCCACCTTGAACGAGCAAAGCATCACCGACTTGCAGTTTCAAGTTGGAAATATTTTCGTGGATTGGATTGCCCAAACGCCAGACAGCAAGGACATTCAATCCGTAGCGGATGCGAAAATTAATTTCACACAGCGATTTGCCGACCCATTGAGAATGTGGTGAAAGCAGTACTTCTGCAAGGGGATTAGCAGCATCAGTAATGGGCAGATCCCCTTTGATGGGGGAGTAATGTTCCAGACCAAGTTCAACAAGTACGGCTTCGTCTATTTTTCCACTGACGATCAGTAAATCTCCGACGTGGAGCACTACCTCTGGGCCAACGCCTTGTAAACGGCCTTTCTTCGGTAGAATACGGATGATATGCATCTGACTGGTAAGTTGACAGTCCATCGAGGAAATCGGTTTTTCTGCCAAGGGAGATGCAGCCAACACCTTTAGGAGGATCAATTCTTTTTCTAAATGATATTGAATCATCAGTTTTTCTGAAAGTGCTTGCGGCGAGGCTGTGTCTTTGTTGGTTGTCGCTTTTGGCAGAAGTTTACGGCCAATAAATACCAGGTAGAAGATGCCTACTACGACTACCGGGGCGCCAACGGGGAAGAAATCCAACAGGCCGAAACTGGAGATGCCGGCATCCTTTAGGGCGCCGCTGACAATGATATTGGAAGTAGTCAGCAAGGTTGCCATCCCGCCCAGAATGGTGCCAAAAGCTAAGGGTATAAGCAGCCGGCTGGGAGGGGTTTGGCTGCGTCGCGAAAGGGACATCACTGCTGGCAGCAGCACACCGACCGCGGCGATATTATTCATAAATAAGGAAAGCGTGGCACTAAAGAGTGAGACCAAAAAGACCAGCAAAATTTCGCTGCGTCCGCCAAGTTTAAAGATCAATCTGCCAATGGCATTGGCTGCTCCGGTTTGCTGCAACGCCACGGAAATCATGGAGATGCCCAGAATGGTCATGACTGCCGAGCTGGCAAAGCCGGAAAATATTAAAGTATGATCCACGACACCGGTAATGCCCAATGCCAACATGACCATCAAAGCAATCAGGTCAGGACGGAGTTTGGTGATGGTCAGCAGCAGGATGGCTGCACCGAGAATGATAACTGTGATCCATTGTGGCGACATGTTTTTTTCCTCTATTTGATTTTAACTCATCCTGCAGGTTGAATATAAATTCCTTGCCGGGGATGTGGAGGTCGTTTATACTAAGCAAATGAATCTCGACAATCAAACCATATGGGTTGAAGTAAATCTGGGAGCAATCCGTCGAAATATTCAAAGAATCGGAAAACTCACCGGGCGGCCGGTTATGGCCGTGGTTAAAGCCAATGCCTACGGGCACGGCTTGGTCGAGGTATCCAAAACTGCAGTAAAGGCAGGCGCGGCCTGGTTGTGTGTCGCGCGTGTCGAAGAGGCTATCCGTCTGAGGGAAGCTGGTATCCAAATTCCACTGCTGGTAATGGGGTACACCACGCCCGAGCGGATTGCAGATGCAATCAAGTATCACATCAGTTTAATGGTTAATAATTACGACCTGGCTACGGCGTTTGATCAGGCAGCAAAAGAAGCCGGCGGCAAGGTGGCCGTCCATGCCAAGATCGACACCGGCATGGGTAGGCTGGGCGTTTATTACGAAGAAGCAGATGAGTTTGGACAGCATATTGCCAACCTGGATAACCTTGACTTTGAAGGTATATTTACTCATTTTGCCTGCGCGGATGAACCCCAGAAACCTATTACCAACCTTCAAATCAGAAGGTTTGACCGTGTTCTGGCAGCATTAAAATCCATCGGCGTTCACCCAAAAATGGTGCATGCAGCAAACTCGGCAGGATCATTATATTTTCCGTATGCGCGTTACGATGCAGTAAGGCCCGGAATCGCAATTTTTGGACTGCATCCTTCACCGCATGCTTTGCTACCTGATGATTTTGAGCCTGCGTTGAGTTGGAAATGCCGTCTGACTTCGGTAAAAAATTTACCGCCTGGTTTCGGTATAAGTTACGGGCATAAATACTACACCAAACAAGTGGAAAAAATTGCCGCCACCTCCATCGGTTATGCAGATGGTCTGCGCCGAATAATGGGACAAGTTGCCCTGATTGATGGTCACCGAGTGCAGCAGGCAGGCACCATTTGCATGGACCAATCCATGTGGCGTTTGCCGGATGATTCCACGGCTAAAGCCGGGGATGAAATGGTGCTGATTGGCAAACAGGGCAGTGAGAGTATTTCTGCAGAAGAAATAGGTAAGCTGTGGGGAACAATT
>PNNU01000211.1 GCA_013824385.1 Anaerolinea sp. | reverse complement strand
ATCCAAACAGGAGTATGAGGCTTTTATTTTAGAATTATTTAAAGAAGGATTCTAACTATCTGGGTTTTGACCCTTGAATTTAATATTATCGAAAATAATCAAAAGGATTGGCTCATACGATAGCCAATCCTTTTTAAAAATCAAGTCATTTTAATCAAAGTAAACTCAGAATTCTACTATGACTCAGAACCTGAAAGCTAAATCTCGAGCGAGGTACTGACGGAGGTTTCGATGACTTCAGCGGCGGTGACCTCACGGCCAAGTTTTTGAGAGAGGTAAATCCCCTCTGAGATGAGCATGGTATTCAGTGCGATCTCGGCGGTGGGGATGAGCGGCACGCGATCCTGGGCGGCGGCAATGAAGTGAGACAGGGGGTTGTCATAGGCATCACCATTTTCACGCACGTTGTGGATGCGGTAATCAAAGCCATCCAGGTTTGCCGAAGCGTCAATATCCAAGTCGGCGAGGCTGCGGAAAAGGCCGAAGGGGCGAAGCCGGATGCCACCTTCCGTGCCGGTGATGAATGAGCCTTCGAGTCCGTCCAAATGCATGGCCCATGTTTCGATCAGTGAGAGGGCGATGTCTTTATCAAGGTTGATCAATCCCACTGCGACTTCTTCCACATCAAAGTTACTGATGGCGCGTCGAGTTGCATCCATATCAGTGCGCTGAAATGTACGTCCGCTGATGCGCTGAGGTATGGGGTTGCCGAGTAGATAGAGCACATTGGCGATATGATAAATACCCATATCAAAAAGCGCTCCACCGCTTGCGGAGGCTTTCTGTACGAACGAAGGGGTACCATATCCATCCACATAGGGGCGTCCTCTGCGGCGAAAACCGGAAGAATGAGCGAGGTAGGGTGTGCCCAGCCATCCATTCTCAATGGCGCTCATGGCAGCCTTGGATTCCCGGCTGAAGAGGTCAGAGATTTGGACGGAAAGCTGTCTTTTCTCCTGTTTGGCAACTGCGACCATTTTGGCGCCGTCGCAATAGGAACCGGCGATGGGCTTTTCACTGATCACGTGTTTGCCAGCTTTCAATGCGGCGATTGTTACCGGCATATGCAAGTTATTATGCAGGCAGACGCTGACCGCTTGAATCTCTTTTTTATCCAACAGGGCGCGGTAGTCTGTTGTCCAAAAGGGGATGTTGTATTGCTTCGCCACAGCTTCCGTTTTTTGAGGATCACGACCTGCGATGGCTGTCACTTTAACGTTTGGTAATGATTGATAACCATCCAAATGCACTTTTCCGATTTGTCCAACCCCGATTACCCCAACATTGATGATTTCGTTTGTCATGAGATCCTCACAAGACCAGTATTTTTGAAAAACCACTTTTTCTTTATTCCTAACGGGAGGTGATCACCAGTTTTTATTATAATCAAAAGAGGGCATTTCACTGCGGCTTGCTACAAGGAGCGTTCATTAAAAAATCGGACGATATCAAATATCATCCGTTTTCATTGTGAAAATCAAATTCAGTGTTTCAAATTAGATCAAGTCCCGGCGGGCAATGCTCCATGTACTCGCAGCGATAGCAAGAATCCCGGTTAGCTATTAATGTTTTTGCTGGTAATCATCCCCACAAACTGTTTGTTTAAACAATCTTTTTTACAGTTTCGGGTGTGACCCAGATGGCAGCGCCGGTGGTGTCTACAAAGATGTCGCAGGTGTTAAGTTGAGGCTGGTAATTTTTGACCGCCATTGGGGCTTGTTCGCGGAAATACCGGTTGCGTAAATAAAAGGGATCATACTTCTTGCGGTAATCGATATCGCGGCGCCACTTGCGTTTGAGACGTACCCCGTCATCGGTGATGTAGACCACTTTAATTCCGATCAACGGCGCAATTTCTGGCAGCAAGAAGGGTGAGTTCCCCTCAAGGAAAATGATATCCGCGGGTTCGATTTCGACAGGTTTTCTACCCTCTTTAATCTTCCCAGACAGGTCATGGCTGGAACTTCCGTCAATGAAATCATAACGCGGAGTGAATACCTTTTTCCCTTGCTGTAAATCCTTGATGCAAGCCTGGAAGAGTTCGAAGTGCAACGCAGCCTTGCCAAATGAACCGATGCCTTTTTCTTCACGGCCGTCGCGGTCGGTTAGGAAGTTATCCAATTCAACAGTGGCGACCTTTTGATGATTTTGTTCAAATCTTTCGCGAAGCTGATCTACAATTTCGGTTTTACCGGCGGCGGTGGGTCCGGCAATCGCCAGAATAATGGGCACACCTTTTTGTGCAATGAGTTGAAGCACTATTTCGATAAAACCTTGATCAACTTCTTGATTTGCATTTCTGAAATCAAGGTAACCCACTTCGTGTAAAGCCTCCAACGCTTTTTGTTTTTTCTCGAACTGCTTGTAAGGTACTCCTCCCAGGTGAGCGATAATTGCAGGTGTCAGATAGGTGGAGCGCACAAAAAAGTTAAAACTGCGGGGGTCAAAATAGAAATGTTGATTGATCCACTCCATCGGGTAGACTTCAGTTACCAAACCAACGAACAGCATTTGTGTGATTTTGGCGATGGTTTGATCGAGAACGATCTTACCGTCAATTTTGGGTTTAATCTGGATGGAATCAAAAAATTCCTGAGAGGTGATCTTTTTTTCAATTTCCTCGATTGGTTCAATGACTACAGAAGCCCAATTGGAATCCACGGGTGTGATGTTGTTCAGGGAGTAACGGAATTCGTAGGCTTCCATCCGTTCGAAGACTTGCGTGATCAGCTTCATCTTTTGTTGAAGATGATCACAAAAAAGATCGGAGTTTTCAAGAATTTGTTGATTAGTCATTACTTTGCCTCGCTTTACTTGAGTTATTCTGATTGAAGAATTAAAGTACCACCTTCATTCCCATTTTTGCCATTTTTACCGAGATGGATGGTGCTACTGCATGAATTTCTTTGGAGACCAGCATATAGTGTTTATCATCCCATAACTCATCTTCTGACCTGCCGAATTCGTCCAGGTGGGTGATCACGAGTTTTGAAGGTGAGAGGGATGCATGAAATCTTACAAAGGCATCCAGATATGGGGGGCGCTTGTCTTTAGCACGACCCTTTCCCAACCAGAGATGGGCGAATGTTCCGTCCAGTTTTCCAAAAGCTGGAAGCTTGGAAGAATCATAATTACGGATGTCACCCGGGAACAACCAGCGTTTGTTATTGAACTCGATAAGATAGCCAGTTTCTTCAATCCCACCCAGGTTGTGGAAGTGAAGGCTGTTAAATGGAGTCAAGGTTACACCCCTGAGGGCAATGCTCTCTCCATTTTTAGGAATAATTACGTTTTGCAGTTTAAGATGAGTGTTTTCGAGTACCTGGTCAAGCATGTGCTGCGGAATGATCCATTTGATATAAAGGTCAGATAATGAATCGATTAATTTGAGATCCAGATGGTCATTGTGTGCATGAGAAAGCGCCACAAATTCGAGTTTTTTTAGATCATTGGTAAAATCAGGTTCTTGAATATAAGGAACACGCGTAGACATTGAAAAAGGATCAATTGCCCAGCGTGTACCGGCTGTAAACATTAAATAATTGGCCGCATAGGTCAACCAGGCGGTATCAGTTGATTTAAGAGTATTCCAATCTTTAACCACCAGGTTCCATTGATCAGAATACTCTTTTCGGGCAGTTTCTACTTTGTCAAAAAGTTTCACGATGAATCGGCCTGCTTTAATCCTGATAGTATTTTCGAATGAACGCTTCAACAAGGCAGGTAGATCTGTCAAAAACACCCAACTTTTCGACTTTCAAACTGGTTACTGCTGCAGCCCATTTGCCTGCTTCGCCGGGGGGCAGGGTCAAACGTTTGGTGATATAGCTGCCAACGCAGGTATCGCCGCGGCCGCTGCGTCCGCCCATGGATTCGGCATGGAATTCATAATGATAATCTTTACCATCAGCATGAACGAGCAATCCTTTGCTGTGAGTCAGGATGATCTCTTTTGGTCCCAGATTGGCAAAGAAACGGGCCGCTTTTTCGATGTCTTTTTCACCAGTCAGGTATTCCGCTTCGACCGCATCGCTTTTGAGAACATCCAGATGGCTTAACACTGCTTCCATTTCAGTCCAGGGTTCATAAACCAGTGACTCGCCGCGCAATACGCGGATAAATCCTTGAACGTCCGCAGAAATCAACACACCTTTCCGTTCACGCATTTTCTGAAAGAATTCAAGCTCCACTTCGCCACGTAGACTGGAGTTGGTGACAATAGCCTTCGCTTCGATTTCATCCAATTGAGAAGGGGTGATGGTTCCCGCTGTCCCTTTAACATAAAGATTGCGTTGATCCACATCCCTGGTTTTGTATTCAAGAGTCATCAATGTTGATGATGGGGTATAAACTGGATAACAGTCAATACCAGCGGCTTCAAATGCTTTCACCACACGATCATCCTCTTTGTTCAGGCGCGTAACCACTGCTGGTTTCGCCCCCAATTGTTTTGAGGCGTGAGCGGCATAGTTCATGCCGCCCCCGTCTACATGCTTTATCCCGTCAGGGGTAATAATTGTATCTTTGGTGTAGTTTCCACAAAAAACCACATCATATTGCTTTGTAGTTGTCATCCAGAACCTTCCTAGAATAGTTTAATGATGGCCGGAGCACCAACTGTGATGAGCCAATAGATTCCTGCAGCCAGCAATGCTGTGGATGGAATGGTGAACAACCATGCGGAAGCAATTTCACCTGCCACACCCCAACGTACTTTGCTCATCCGTTCTGCGGCGCCCACCCCCATGATAGCCGTACTGACCACCTGGGTGGTGCTCACTGGTCCGCCCAGTAATGAAGCGGTCAGGATAACTGCTGCTGATGTTGCCTGAGCGGCAAAACCATGAACTGGTCGAATCTTGTAGAATTTAGATCCAAGGGTGCGAATGAGCTGCCAGCCTCCGACTGAGGTTCCCAGGGCGATGGTCAGGGCGCATACAAGAATTACCCAAAATGGTACTGAGAATGTCTGTTGAACTCCAGAGATCACCAGCCCCAAAGTGATGATGCCCATTGTTTTTTGGGCATCGTTGGTGCCGTGACTGAGAGCAAGACCCAAAGAGGTAACCACCTGTAATTTCTTGAACACACCATTGATCTTTGGCGAAGCTTTCCACGACGCTGCGTAAATAAAGTTTGCAATGATCACACCAGCAATAAAGCCTATGACGGGTGAAATAAACAGGGTCAAAAGGACTTTAAGCACGCCTGCCATTTGAATTTCCTGAAAACCTGCACCAATGGCGACAGCACCAATAATTCCACCAATAAGTGCATGTGAGGAACTACTGGGAATTCCGAGCAACCAGGTCATAATGTTCCAAATAATGGCACTTAAGAGTGCGGCAATAATCACGACCATGTTTAAGTGTTCGGATGAAACGATTTCATTACCAATGGTATTCGCAACTGCTACTCCAAAGATAAAAGGTCCACAAAATTCAGCAATAGCCGTCATAAACAAAGCCATCTGAGGGCGGATTGCTCTTGAGGAAATCATGGTTGCCACGATGTTGCTTGAATCGTGCACACCGTTAAGGAAATCAAATATGATCGCCAGTCCAATTAGTACTATCAAAAGAGGGGGCATATCAAATTCCTTAAGTTGTTTTAACGACGATGTCTGCTAATACATTGGCGGCTTCATCTCCGCGGTCAGCCGCGTTGCTCAGGTGACGATAAACTTCTCTCAATTTCAACATTTTAACAAGTTGTTTGGTGTCATCAGTTTCTGTGAACATGTCTGCCAGGGCTTCACGGTATACATCTTCAATCTTGTTTTCAAGTTGTTTGCAACGCTGCGAATGTTCCAATGTGACCGCTGGATGATCCTGCAGGCGATCCACGGCGTTCAAGATTTCAAAAGTGGCGTCTCGTAGAAGCGAGCAGATGCGAACCATGAAGATAGTCGGTTCAACCTTAAGCACAACAATTTCAGTCATGGTACTGTAACCATAATCGAGAACGTCATCAATGGCTCGTGAGAGAGCAAAAATATCTTCTCGATCAAAGGGAGTGATGAAGGTTCTATTCAACTCGCAAATCAAAATTCGTCTGGCTTCATCAGCCTCTTTTTCTTTAAGGGTGAGTTTGTCAGCAAGTACCTGATCGGGTTTTGTCACATATTCCTTAAGCAACTCCATTCCCTCAAGTGTCAGTTTTGCCTGCTCGTGGATCAGGTTAATAAATACATTGCGCCTTTTTTTAAATATTTTTAACATTTGATTCTGCCTCCTGAAA
>PNNU01000210.1 GCA_013824385.1 Anaerolinea sp. | reverse complement strand
ATTAATGGTCATAATTATAAATTAAACTTCAAAGTCAATTTTCACCAAGCGTTCGACTGCTGTCTTTACATTATTAACATTAAACTCACTGCCAATGCACTTTGGATACATTTTGAATTATTAAATTAGTTCATGTTATGATGATCACACTAAAACTATGATTAATAATCCCAACAAACGATTGGTCGTTAACCATTTATCCAAATCGTTCGGCGTCGTTGACTCTCTGACGAATATTAACTTTGAGCTTGAATCCGGAGAGATCCTCGGCATTGTAGGTCAGCGCGGCGCCGGAAAATCCACTTTGGTGAATGTATTGTCTGGCATCTACCAGCCCACCCGTGGAAAATTCCTGCTGGATGGTAAACGCATCCAATTGAATGCTGCCTCCCAGTCTTTACACGAAGGAATCGAAATCATTACCCAGACCCCCTTCCTGGCCAATAATTTATCCGTGCTCGAGAATATCTTCCTGGGAAGAGAGATATGTACCTTTAACAAGCTCAAATTGTGGCCCAAGGTTGGCGACATGGTCGAAAAGGCCAGGCAGTTATTCGCGGAATTTGATGTTTCTCCTGATATCGTCAGTGACTTTCCGGGTAATCTTTCAAACGAATTACGACAAATTGTGGTCATGGTACGCGCTTTCTGCTTTCCGGCTAAACTGCTGCTCATCGATGATATTCTGGGCGCCTTGAGTTACGAACGCCAGGAATTGCTGCTTGAATACTTGAAGAAATGTAAGAACAAAGATATGTCCGTCATCATTATTAGTGATGATTTGAAACATTTATTTACTATTACAGACCGCATCCTTGTTTTGTATCAAGGAAAATTGCTGGCGACGCGCACGACATCTGAAACCACACCCCGTGAAATCGTCGAACTCATCGTTGGCACTAATCTGAAAGCCCAGGTAACCCCGGTCATTTGGGCTTTTGAAAACTATCACGCTGCCCAAAAACAAACCGAGGAACTTAAACAGACCCAAAAAGTATTGCGTCAAAGTCTACGAGAGCAAGATTCCTTAAACAGGCAGTTGTTTGAACGGCTGCGCAATCAAGTAGAAGCCCTGGATCAATTGAACCTGGCTTTGCAAGAAGCCAACCGCCGTCTGATCACCGAGCGCGAAGCGGAACGGAAATCACTGGCCAGAGAACTTCACGACCAGGTCATTCAAGATCTATTAAGCTACACCTATCAGTTGGAAGAAATTGAGACCCGCGGATTCAGCGATACCAACGAAAACGAAATGCAAGAGATTCGCGATGGGCTGCGCAATGTGGTCAGCAACCTCAGGCAGACTTGCAGCGACCTCAGACCACCCACTCTCGACAGCCACGGACTTTCAGCTGCCATCCCTTCACTGGTTCATAACTGGTCAAAAATATCCGGGATTAAGTTTTCTTTGAACATTGATCCTGATTTGGGACGCTTGCCCGAGACGATTGAACTATCCGTGTTCCGCATTATCCAGGAAGGACTGAGCAACGTTAGAAAACATGCCCACGCCACTTCTGTAAAGCTCTCACTGCGGCGCAGGTCAAACGCAAGTTTATTGGTCACACTGACAGATGACGGCAAGGGGATGGTAGCCCCCGTTAACCTGGCTGCACTACAGGAAGAAAAACATTTCGGTTTGGTGGATATCAGTGAGAGAGTGTCGCTTTTAGGGGGAGAACTTCAAGTGACTTCAAAACCCAGAGGTGGAACTGAGATCAAAATAGAAATTCCCAGCCCTTATCCAACATTATGAGATTACCTCGGTAAAGCGTCGTCAATTACCTGTCGTATGGTTGAAGAATCGATATCTTTCTTATCAAGAAAGGCCGCAGCACCGGCAATAATCCCCAATCGATGCAGTTCACGATCAGGATACGCGCTAATCAACACCACCCGGGTTTCAGGTGAAATGGATTTTATCTTGCTGGTGCATTTGATTCCGTCCTCGTCATTCATGACCACATCCACAAATGCGAGATTCGGGTGATATTGTGTAACTATGTTGTATGCGTCTTGTGAATCTTCTGCTTCATGAACGATTACTGAAGGATAAGAGCGGTTGATCAACCTTCCAAGTTGGGTACGATATCGGCTGTTATCATCGACCAGCAACACTGAAACCATGCCGTCATTGATTGATCTGAATCCCGTTGTGGATGTGGAACTTTCCTTTTTCGGCGGCACTATCAATTCAGGATGAAGAGAGGCATACTTGTTAGCCTCCAAACGGCTTTCAACCCTAATGGTGCGATAAAGAGTGGTTAGGTGGTTTTCAACGGTTTTAACACTGATTCCCATCATTAATGCGATTTTATTGTTGTTATAACCCTGGCTGAGCAAATAAAGCAGTTCGCCCTGACGTTTGGTTAAACTTTGTACAGACGATGAGATCGTCATTTGACGGTGTACCAAAAGATTTACAAGCGGATCAGATAGCCAGCGTCCACCACCGAGAATACGGTTCACTGCCAAATGTAAGTCAGAAAGTGGTTGATCTTTAAGATGGTATCCCTTGGCTCCCGCAGAAAGTAAACCGGTAATATATGCTTCATCGTCATAAGCACTTACCACCAGGATTTTTAGCTCAGGCAGCCACTGAAGAATTTGTCGAACCGCAGACACGGGTTCAAATTCAGGCATATTTACATCCATGACTAAAAGGTCAGGGGTCATTTTTTTTATGGCTGCAAATAATTCGGGGCCGTTGCTGACTTCGCTTACAATTTCAAGTTCCGGGATGCTTGATAGAGCATCTCTTAATCCTGCACGTACCAGTTCATGATCATCTGCAATTAGAGTTTTAATAGGTTTTGTCACAATTTTTTTCGATTGGGGAATACCCCCTAGTCAAAACAAGGGGTATTCCCTAGTAATCTAGGGATATCAGGAGTTGAAAACAGGGCTGTTCTTTCAGTACTATTATATCGTATTTAGAATCTCTTAAAAGGAGGTTAGATATACTATAGCAACAATCCAATTGTTCAGGTCAACTCAGAAATACCATACCAAGAGGAGAGAAAAAGAAATGTTCAAGAAGAAGTCACTATTTACACTCGTAGCAATTTTGTTTGTCCTCGCAACCGTTTTAGTTGCCTGCGGACAAAAACCAGCTGCTTCTGATGATGCTGCTGGAAAAATGTCAGTCGGTATTATTTTACCGACCAAAGACGAACCCCGCTGGATTCAGGACGAAACTCGCTTCAAAGACGCCTTCACTGCTGCCGGTGTCGATGTCGAGATACTCTTCAGCCAGGGCGATTCTGCTAAAGAAAAAGCCAATGTTGAAGCCCTGATCACCAAGGGTGTCAAAGTTCTAATCATCTGCCCGCAAGACGGTGCAGCCGCTGCCGCAGCCGCTGATGCCGCCAAAGAAGCAGGTATCAAGGTGATCTCTTACGACCGCCTTATCCTCAATACAGATGCCGTTGATTACTATGTAACCTTCGACTCTGTTGCTGTGGGCGCCGCTCAAGGTCAATACCTTGTTGACAAAGCCACCGGAACCGGCAACCCCTTGTACCTCTATGCTGGTGCCTCCTCCGACAACAACGCTTTCTTGTTCTTCCAGGGCGCCTGGGCTGTCTTACAACCCAAAATCGCCGATGGCACTTTTGTCATCAAGAACTCTGACGAAGCTGTTGCCCTTCAGGAAAAAGCTGAACTCACCCGCGATGAAATGGGCAAGATCCTTGGCCAGGTCACCACTAACTGGGACTTCAACACCGCCAAGAACCTCGCCGAATCCAACCTGACCAAAGCCACCGCTGCCGACAAAGGCAACGTCTTCATCCTGGCACCCAATGATGGCACCGCTCGCGCCATCGCCGATGCCTTCGGTGCTGACACCGATGTCGCTTCTTATCTCGTGACCGGTCAGGATGCCGAGATCGCCTCAATTCAATACATCATCGATGGAAAACAGTCCATGACCGTGTTGAAAGACGTTCGCACACTCGTGGCCGATGCCATTAGCGCTGCCCAGGCTTTCTTGGGTGGAACCACTCCTCCTGAAACCACAACCTACAACAATGGCACCATTGATGTCCCTGCCAAACCGTCAGAAGTTGTGACCGTTGATCAGGCAAATGTCAAAGCCGCTGTTGTTGATTCAGGCTACTGGCCCGCTGATAACTTCACCGGATTAAAATAATCTCTTAACTGCTTCACATGGAATAGTGGTGGGTTTAACCTCACCACTATTCCTGTATAATCTAAAAATATCAAGAAAACCTCAATGTCGGAGTTTATGAATGAATACGCCAATTCTGGAGATGAAAACTATCACCAAAGAATTCCCTGGCGTAAAAGCCTTGGATAATGTCAGCTTTCAGGTCAAGCAGGGGGAGATCCATTGTCTGGTTGGCGAAAATGGGGCGGGTAAGTCCACCTTAATGAAAGTATTAAGTGGTGTCTATCCTTACGGTTCTTTTACAGGTGGAATTTATTTTGATGGTGAGTTAAAGAAATTCAACGGCACATTAAGCAGCGAAAAGGCTGGCATCGCAATTATTTATCAAGAACTGGCTTTGGTTCCTGAAATGACAGTTTTTGAAAACATCTTTTTAGGCAATGAAATAAAATCAGGCATTGTAATAAACTGGAATGAGACCATCCAACAGGCCGCTGATGTGTTGAAAAAAGTTGGTTTGTCAGTGAATCCCTCAACAAAGGTAAAAGAGTTAGGTGTTGGCAAACAACAATTGGTCGAGATTGCCAAAGCTCTTAGCCGCAATGTGAAATTGTTGATCCTTGATGAACCCACATCAGCCCTAAATGAAGGCGACAGTGAAAATCTATTAAACCTATTACTTGGATTAAAAGATCAGGGTGTTACTTGCATTCTGATTTCTCATAAGCTCAAAGAAGTCATTAAAATTGCCGATACCGTTACAGTTTTACGAGATGGTAAAACCATTTGCACTTTAGACGCTGCAAAAGGTGAAGTAAAAGAAAATTTATTGATCAAGTACATGGTTGGCCGCGAGATAAATAATATTTATCCGCAGCGAGAGCGGCATGTCAGCACTGAAGTGACCATGGAAGTCAGAAATTGGTCGGCATACAATCCCATGGTCGGACGAGATATCCTGAAAGATATCAGCTTCAATATTAAAAGGGGTGAGATTGTTGGTTTTGCGGGGCTAATGGGATCGGGCAGAACCGAATTGGCAAAGAGTATATACGGCAACCCCGACGGCTTCAACACCAAGGGAGAAATATTCATCAAGGGCAAGAAAGTCCAATTTAAACATACGAGTGAAGCCTTAAAACATGGTGTTGCTTACGTTACTGAAGATCGAAAACGCGATGGATTGATCTTGATCCAGGATGTGAAATCAAATATCACATTAGCTAACTTGAAAGAAATCTCAAAACGCGGTGTTGTCAATGTAATCGATGAAATTCATGTTTCCACTGAATATAAAGATTCTTTAAACATCAAAACGCCATCCATTGAACAAAAAGTGATGAATTTAAGCGGTGGTAACCAACAAAAAGTTTCTGTCGCGAAAAACCTGTTTATACACCCTGATGTTCTAATTCTTGACGAACCTACCCGCGGAATTGATGTGGGCGCCAAGTTTGAAATTTATACGATCATGAACGCTCTGGTAGCCAAAGGGATGAGTATTATTATGATCTCTTCAGAACTTCCGGAAGTTCTTGGCATGAGTGACAGAGTGTATGTGGTGTCTTCAGGCAGAATCACTGGAGAATTACCCATTGCAGAAGCAACGCAAGAAAAAATCATGGAATTAGCCACCGATTAGGAGGATCAGTATGTCATTCGCAAAAGATTTACAGAAAGTTCTTAGAGCAAACATTCGTGAATACGGCATGTACATTGCCTTATTTGTGATCATGGCTATTTTTACGGTCACAACCAAGGGCGTTTTCATGTCTTCGAGGAACATTGTCAACCTCCTAAATCAAACTGGCTATATCGCTGTTTTGGCCGTCGGTATGACTCTGGTTATTGTTATTCGCCATATTGACCTTTCCGTTGGCTTTCTGGCTGGTTTCTTGGGCGCATGTGCGGCCATTATGTTGGTGTTCTGGCATTGGCCGGTTTATGTTGTATTACCTGCCACCCTGGTTTTAGGTGTTATCGCAGGGCTGTTTACAGCAACACTGGTAGCAAGGCTGGGAATTCCCTCATTCGTGGCTTCCCTTGGCGGATGGTTGATTTACCGGGGAGCAATTCTGTTGGTTACCATGGGCACCGGTACTATTATCATCCCTG
>PNNU01000209.1 GCA_013824385.1 Anaerolinea sp. | reverse complement strand
CCAGAAGAATCCGCTGCTGAAAAACGTGGTCAAAGAACATTACAACAGCATGGCGGTTTTGGGCGTGCCCAAAGAAAATGTGATTGTGGGGCAGTTTGAGACACGTTGTTTCCCCGATCAGCGTCAGGAAATTCTTGAATACATGATCAATCTGAACAAGGAATTTCATCCTGAGATCGTTTTTGTGCACACCAAGGCAGATATCCATCAAGATCACGCCACGGTCACTGAAGAGGCTCTGCGTGCCTTTAGAGGCACTACTGTGATGGGGTTCGACGTCATCCGCAGCAGCTACGGCTTCTTCCCCAGTTTTTTGGTCGAGGTCACCGAAGCGGATGTGGAAAAGAAAATCGCCGCTCTTGCGGAGTATCGCACTTATGAATCCAAATACTATTTTGACCCGGCCGTCACGCGCGCGACGTTAATCCGTCACGGCGCACTGGCCGAGCGTAAATATGCTGAAGGTTTTGATATCTTGAGGATCATCGGCGCTTTTGGGTGTGTCTCTTAGTAATTATTAAATCCAGACTTCCGCGGTTCAAAATAATCGCTGAGGTTTTATTTAAAAAGGTTAATTGGTGATGAATATTTATATTACATTTTTACGCGGCATCAACGTTGGGGGAAAAAACAAGGTAGTGATGTCCGACTTAAAAAAATGCCTTGAAGATTTGGGTTTTTTCAATGTCTCAACTTATATCGCCAGCGGCAATGTGATTTTTGAATCAGACAAAAAAGCCGAAGAAATTAAAACCCTTATTGAAAAAACATTACCTGAAAAATTCAAACTTGATGATGAACTTATCAAAGTATTGGTCTTGTCTCGAGACCAATTTGAAGCCATTGTTAAAAACAAGCCTGCTGGTTTTGGTGAACAGCCTGAGATATATCACAGTGATTCTATCTTTCTGATGGATATTGATATAGAACAAGCCATACCGGTATTTAATCCCAAAGAGGGAATTGATAAAATTTGGGCGGGTGTTGGTGTGATCTATTCACAACGCCTCAGCTCTCAACGAACAAAGAGCCGCCTCAGCAAGATCATTGGAACACCTGTTTATAAATTCATGACCATCCGCAGTTGGAATACGGTCATTAAAATGATGGAAATAATAAACAAAGAAGAGTAAAGTTAGACTTATTTGATTCTCAATTTTACGAATAATCTTGTTAGTTTGGTATTATTTATTGAAATTTTTTCAAGAACCTAATTTGGAAATTATTCTATAATTTATAAGAACACAATTCATTATTATCTTGGGAGGAAATTAATGATCAAAACACATACTGTTTTAAAATTGCTTTACATGTCTTTTGTTCTGACAACAATTATAATATTTTGTTGCTCTTGTCAGTCCACAATTACACCGACAGTCAAAAGAACCGCGACGCCTTTACCAGTCTCTGCCACACCGACAATTACTCCTACTTCTTCACCAAGTGTTACGCCAACCCCATCGAATCAGGTAGTAATCTCTTCAGACGGAAGCATCACTTTTAATATCGAAGATGTTATTTCTCCGACAATATCTGAAGATACTCATTGGATGGCTGTCAGTGTTTTCAGTCAACAATCTGATTCTTATAATGTTTTAGTAAAAGATTTACAAGATATTCAGAATTCAGAGTGGAGAAAATTAATTTTTGATAATACAAGCAATTCAATATATCCTTATTTTCAGTTTTCACCTGATGCTGAATACCTGGCTGTGGTAACTAATGAGAAGATTTGGATTTTTAGAACGGGTGATTGGGAAAATCCCCAAAAATTTACTTACAAAACATATATGCGCTTTTTTAGCTGGTCGCCAGATAGTCAAGGAATTGCCGTTGCAATTCAAATGGACGGAAATATTCTATATTATCTAACAATGGATGGCACAATTACTCCCTTGCTGAAATATATTGAAGTTTTTCCAGAGGGTGAGCCTCAATTAGATCAAATTAGTAGAGAAGCTGATATATTTTTTTGGGGACCTGGTTGGTCACCAGATGGTAAGCATATTGCTTTCCTAACTTACAAAACTGAATCCCGTGAATTGTGGAATTTGGATTTTGCAACTGGCAAAAAGAACCTGCTCACTTCTGGAGAAATCGGTGATCGACCAACATGGTCACCAGATGGAAAAAAGATAGCACTTATAGAGAATAACTTACAGGTTTTTGATGTTAATAAGAAAACACTTGTTAATATTTTAATAGATCCATTCTTCCTTTCTACAATTCATTTTGTTTGGTCCCCAGATAGCAGCCAATTAGCCCTTCAAACAGCCGTTGATGGAGGAAATATAGGAATGTATTCAATTAATATACAGACAGGTGAATCAAAAATTTTAGTAAAATCCGGGGATAATTTTGATATATTTGCATGGACCCAAGATAATAAAGTATTGCTCGCTGATAATTTTTCTGAAAAGATAGTTTTTGCCCCTATTTTGAATTAATTAATCAGTCATTGAGAATTTTATTCCGAGTAGGGTAAAGATCAACCTTGCCAAGGTTTAAAACCTTGGCAAGGTTGCCTTTAAAATTTTCTTTTACTTATTACAAAAACCCGATTTCTCTTCCTAGAAATCGGGACTTGAGTTGACTTTACAAACTCACTTCAATATACTCTTCATTGACGCGGACCTTGTAGACTTTGAGATCGGTCACCGCGGGGAAAGTAAGAACTTTTCCGGTTCGGATATCAAAACGGGCGCCGTGACGCGGACAAATGATCTGTTCACCTTCCAATTCGCCTTCGCCAACAGGACCGCTGTCGTGGGTGCACACATCTTCTATCGCCAGGTATTCACCATTCAAAGAGAATAGGACGATGGGTTTTCCATCAATTTCAAAAAAAAGACGTTCACCATTCGGCATATCGGCCGCTTTGGCGATCTTGAAATATTTTGACTCAGTGATCATTTCTTCGCTCATGCTTGCCCCTCCTCCAGAAGATCGTCTGTGGCTTCGCCCAGGCCGTAAACACCTGCTTTAAGTATTTTAAGCGGAAGTAACGCACATTTCAAGCGTACAGGTCCAAGTTCAATGCCCAAAAGGTCCATCACATCCGTTTTGGTCAAATGTTTAATCTCTTCGACGTCTTTGCCGATGATGGACTCGAGCAATAAGTCAGCCGATGCCTGCGAAATAGCGCATCCATGACCGTCAAAAGCCGCTTCACTGACCTTGCCGTCTTCGCCTACGCGCAAATCAATCTTGATATGGTCGCCGCAGAGCGGATTCTCATCCTCAAAAGTGATGTCGTTGGGGTCTAGACTGCCGCGGTAACCCGGGTTTTTGTAGTGCTCAATGATTACTTCACGATAGAGGTCATCCACGATAAAACACCTTTTAAGAAAACATCTTAACAACTTTTTGCAAAGAAACCACCAGATGGTTGATCTCTTCTTCAGTATTATAAAGGTAGAAACTGGCTCTCGATGATGCCGAGATGCCAAACTTGTCATGCAGGGGCATGGCGCAGTGGTGCCCGGCACGGATGGCGATGCCATTCTGGTCCAGAATTTGTGCCACGTCATGCGGATGAATACCAGGCAGGGTGAATGAAACCACACCGCCACGATGGGCAGCCTTTTCACCCATGATCTCCAGCCCGGGAATGGTCTTCATCTTGATCATGGCGGATTGCACCAGTTTATGCTCATATTCGGCGATGGCATCCATACCGATGGTGTTCAGATAGTCTACCGCAGCACCGAAACCAATGGCTTCTGCAATCGAAAATGTACCTGCTTCAAATTTCCAGGGCAGTTCATTAGGGGTAAATGAGCGCAGATAAACCTTGCGGATCATATCCCCGCCACCCATGTAAGGAGGCATTTTGTCGAGCAGCTCTTCACGACCATAAAGGGCGCCGATCCCGGTAGGCCCGACCATCTTGTGCGCCGAAAAAGCCATAAAATCGACATCCAGGTCTTTGACGGATACAGCAAAATGCGGCACTGATTGGGCAGCATCCACGACAGTGATTGCACCGGCGCGTTTAGCCTTGGCAATCATTGCCTTGGCCGGATTAATGGTACCCAATACATTGGACATATGCACGAAAGCCACCAGCTTGGGTTTTTGATCCAGTAACTGGTCGAAGACAGTCTGGTCCAGTTCACCATCTTCATTAACGGTGATGAATTCTAGCCGCAGTTCTTTCTCTTGCGCCAGCATCTGCCAGGGCACCAGGTTGGAATGATGCTCCATCTCGGTGAGAACAATCATGTCGCCCTTGTTGAGGAATGCTTTGCCCCAGGTTTGAGCCACCAGATTGATGGATTCAGTGGTATTTCGGGTAAAGATCACTTCCTTTGTCTTACCAGCATCAATAAAGGCAGCCACCTTGGCACGGGATTCTTCGTACATTGCAGTAGCCCGTTCTGCCAGGTAATGCACTCCCCGGTGGATATTGCCGTTGGAAGTTCGATAATAATCATTCATGGCTTCGATTACCGCTTCTGGTTTTTGCGCAGTGGCGGTCGAATCCATATACACCAATGGAACTCCAGGGTTTACTTCAATCCCCAGAATTGGAAAATCTTGCCGTATTTTTTCAACGTTAAATGCTGTCATTTTTCAGTTCTTTTAGTCAACCTTGGCTAAATCGGGTTTACCGGCTTTTTTAACCGGTACACGAATGTTGGGGGACATTTGGGGGAACCACAAAATATGATCAGGAACCATCCAGCCGTCAGTTAGATACACATTGGAGCGAAATTGGACAGCCACCATCTTGGGATCCACTTGAACCACGATCCCCTTTAACCAGCCTCTTACACGCTCGGAACTTTTCTCATGGTCGCAAAAAACTTCGACTGTATCTCCAACTTCATAAACAAACTCATGGTCCGGGGGGTTCATGAAAGGTATAGGCGTCATATTGTTTTCTCCACATTCATCGTTTGGAATTTAACCGGTTCATCTATAATACACAAAAATTCACCGATTAATTAGTATTCGTTCATTTTTTGTTCAATTGCATTTTGAAAACGCTTTCGCACTCCCTCAAACGGGATGCGCTGCATGATCGGATCAAAGAATCCTTCAACAATCAGTTTCTCGGCTTCCTTGCGGGGAATACCGCGGCTCTCGAGGTAAAACACCTGGTCTATATCCAGTTTGCCCACGGTGGCGCCATGAGTACAGCGTACATCATCGGTCAATATTTCCAAACCTGGAATGGAATCCGCCCTGGCTTTTTCACTCAACACCAGGTTGCGGTTCGCCTGATAACCGTCCGTCTTGGAGGCGTTTTCAGCTACATAGATCATACCCTGCCAAACTGAACGGCTCTCTCCCAGCAACGCGCCTTTGAAAAGCAGATCGCTGGTGGTATTTGGCGCCAGGTGATTCTGCTGGGTATCGTGATCGAGATGTTGACTGCCATTGGTAAAGAAGAAACCAGACATTTTTCCGGTACTTCCCTGGCCAACCAGATTCAGGTCTGAGAAATTCTTGGTGAGATGGCTGCCAAGGGCTCCAAAGATCCAGTCGACTTCAGCGTCGCGATCCACACTGACTTTTTCGTGGGTGAAGTTCCAGTCTTGTGAACCCAAGGACTGCAGTTCAACAAAATTCAATTTCGAGTTTGGACCAACTTTTACATCCATCAAGGCAGCATGCAGGTTTTGACCCTGTCTATTTTCAGCAGATGCACTTTCGTGAACGTAAGTGGCTGAAGAATTTTCTTCGAGATAGACGAAGACTTGAAATGCATGCAAGTTGCTTTCACCAGCAGTCCATATCAAACTGTGTAGAGGTTTCTCGACCGTCACATTTTTTGGGATGTAAAGCAGTACACCATTACTGCCAAACGCGGCAGCCAGGGCGGCGAATTTATCTTCTGAATAAGTTTTTGATGCTTGAAGCACCTTTGATAGGATTTCAGGATGTTCCGTTTGGGCATGCCGCAGATCAGTGAAGATTACGCCCTGTTTAACCAATTTCTCGTCCAGTTCGATGGTCACCTGCGATCCGTTGAAGAGGATCTGTCCACCATGTAGATCGTCAGTCAGCGGTTTGGTCAATTCAGCCGGGATTTGCGAATTTCCGCTGGAATCTGCAAGTTGGAGCTTCCCCAGTTTCAGTGCGCGGATGCTGGTGCGCTTCCACGCGTCTTGACTGTCAGAAGGATATGGGAGAGTTTTGAAAACCTGCCAGGCTTGCTGTTGGTATTGGTTCAGTTGACCAAGAGAATCAGAAAATACAGGGGCAAGAACAAATTCTTCTTCGACCTGGGCGGTCTTGCTTCTGGTAATAA
>PNNU01000208.1 GCA_013824385.1 Anaerolinea sp. | reverse complement strand
TCGAATCAACTTCCAAAGTTCGGTAAGAGAACTCTGGTAGAAATTTCGCGATTTTTGAAAAATCAACATCTCCACAACCTGGGGAGAGATGATCATCAATCCCTTGTACGTCATGCAAATGAATACCCATGATACGTTTTCCAAAATGGTTGAGCCATTCATCAAAGTTGGTTAGCCCCAACTCGGCATGAATGTGCAAATGACCAACATCAAATTGCCATCCTACCCAGGGTTGGGTAAATGTAGTTAATATAGTTTGAAATTCATCAAATATTGGCAGTTCATAATAATGAAGCCGGTTTTCTAGCCCCAGCATAATTGTGCTGTTCTTGTTGAATTCTACCAAATCGCCGATGCTTTTTAGCAATGATTCAAGATGGGGTTTGCCTCTTTCAAGGCGATCCTCGATCAATTGGTTGCGAAGGGTTTTATATTCATCAAATCCTTTTTCACCTTTGCGATACTTTTCACGGATCAACTTATCCAGCGAATGATCTCCCACAACTCTGCCGGGGTGAATGACCACCAGCGTTGAGCATAATGTCACGGCTTGTTCAATGGTGCGTTTAATCACATCCACACCTTTGATTCTGAGAGATTCATCCAGCGATGTGACCAGCCAATCTCTTTTATCCAGTTCTTTGGCGGGGATTATGGCAGGGCAAGGGTCATGCAGCGATCCAATGTGAAATTGGTTTTGATCAAATTCATCAAATGCGTCAGGCGACACGTTGTGATTAAGTTCAAAACGGGCGAACCCCAGATCACGTCCGTTTTGTAAGAGGATGGATAAGGGAATGTTTTCTTTGATTCCCCACATGGTGGAAAGGGCAGCGTCGTATAGAAAGTATGAACCGTCAGTCATTTTTTCATCACCGTCAATGCGGGAAGGCAGGATATCAAGTAATTCAGACAGAGCTGTGATCTGGTAATCAGGCTGCATAGGTACTACTTCAGATTCAGCTTCTTGATCAATGCTTTTTATGGTGACTACTCTTCCGATGCCTGCTTCGCGAGAGCCAATGACATCTCTGGAAGGTCGGTCACCTACATACATACATTCTTCCGGATTGACCTGACATTCACGAGCAGCAGCCAGGAAAAGAGATGGATGTGGTTTTCTTCTGCCAAATTTAGAAGCATAGATTATGGTTGTGAGCAGTTCAGGAACCCCAGTTCCTTCGAGAAACCTGGGAGAGGTATGGCTGATCGTTCCCAGTAAATATCCGCGTCTGGAAAGCTCGTTAAGCGTTGCGGCTGCGTCAGGGCTGATCACCTTGTTGCTTTTGGAGGTACCCCACAAAAACTGCAGTTTATCAGCGTTAGCTTTGATGATGCTTTCGGAATAACGCGAACCCAAAAACCTCATCCATCGATCTTCAATAGTAGATTCAGAGAGGGTTTGCTTGCTCCAGGCTTTATATTTTTTTTCTTCCCGTTCAAGTGTGGTAATAAATTCAGTAGTATCACCCGTCTCATCGAGAAGGGTCATCATTGCTTTAATATTTGAGACGTCCCTTTGTTTGTTCTTCATTTTCATGACGAGAGTCCCGCCGATGTCAAAAAAGATTGCTTTAATATGGTCTTCCATAATCATATCTTCTTTTCATTCAATAAATTCAAATAAAATGGGGCACTATAGATCAGATTTTATTTACTATTCTCATTCTAACCAACAATTCCATCCCATTGATGACGTCTTGTTGAGTGGCCTGGGGACCAACCTCGAGCGTACGATAAGCAAACTCGGGGATATATTTTGCCACCATCGAAAAATCGATATCACCGAAGCCGGGAGTTTGATGATCAGTGATTCCGATAACATCATGCATATGAATGGCGACGATGCGAGACCCATATTTTTTGAGCCATTCTTCATGATCAATCAGACCTAATGCACTTAATGTTTGGGCATGTCCCATATCATATTGAAAGCCATACCAGGGTTCCTGGCATAAATCAAGTAGGATCCCCATCTCATCCAATACCGGGATGTCGTAATATCGATATCTATTTTCAAGACCAATGCTCATTTTAACTGACCTGGCATACTCGATGATCTCATACAAACTTTTGATAACAGCTTCAAGGTATGGGGCAGCTTTGCTCTTGCGATCAGCAACCATGGCAGATTTTAAATCTTCGAATTCCGGCGAACCAAACAACCCTTTGTCGTACATTGCGCGCAGACGTTTATCCATGGAGCGGTCTCCATTGATCTGTCCAGGGTGGACGATCACGGAACTTGACCCGAGTTTGACCGCGAGGTCAATGGTACGGCGGATGACATCCACACCTTTTATGCGATTGGTTTCATCAAGCGAAGAGATCAACCAATCTTTCTCTTTGAGCTCATTCATACTCAGAAATGCAGGGCAAGGATCATGCACGTTACCGGCACGGTATTGGTTGAAATCGATCTCGGACATCTTTTCAGGTGAAATGGCATGATTAAGTTCAAACCTGGCAAATCCCATTTGACGGCCAACAGCGAATGTCTCGCCAAATGGCAGCTTTTGCCCAACATTCCACATGGTAGAAAGTGCCGCATCATAAAGGTAGTCTGGCTGACGGGGTTCTGCACCGGGTTTAGGCTGTGTTTTATGGTCCGGGAATATATCCAATAATTGAGGTAACCGGCCAATCATGTAATCCGGTGTCATAGGCACATTTTCTTTTTTTTCTTGCTTCAAGCCCGCTGCTTGGATGATAACCACAAGGGAATATCCAGCTTCACGAGCTCCAACCACGTCGCGTGAGGGTCGGTCGCCTACGTAGGCGCATTCCTCAGGATGAATCCCCAACTCTCGTGCAGCATCCAGAAACAACGATGGATGGGGCTTACGTCTTCCATAAACCGTGGATAAGATAATTGAGGAAAAAAGGTGTGTAATGCCATTCTCTTCAAGAAGGATGGGAACCTCGACAGAAGAAGTGGTATTACTAATGATGCATAATCTGTAACCACGTTCTGCTAAAGCATTGATTGTTTCTATTGCATTTGGCAGCAATTGCTTCTTGCCTTTTGAATTACGCCAAAGCTGATTTAGCTTAATCGCATTTTCGCGTATAAATTCACGTTTGGATTGATCAGGATACATAAACCTGACCCATAACTCCGCTTCTGAAAGTTCAACTAATGACTTCTTGGCCCATTTTCGATAGGCTTTTTCGCCTAGGGCGAGTTTATTTTTGAGAGCTTCAACGGTACCTTCATAATCCAGGAATAACCGCATTTCTTCGAGAATTTGAGTTTCACGACCGTCAACTCTTGCGGTGATGCGAAGTGTTCCGCCGACATCAAATAGAATTGCTTTTATATTGGTATTCATGCTTTTTCAACCTTGAAAAAGTCATCAGCCACCGCACCAATCAGGTCGCCGAAACTTTGAATGTATTTGTCTGCGATGGCTTTCTTCTCATAATTGAAAGCGATGGTTTTTAAGCCAATATTACGTGCTCCTTCAAGCTCAGTAGCTTTGTGCCCAACAAATATTGCTTCATCTGGTTTAATTCCAGCTTGAGTTATGGCTTCTTCATATAAAATCGGAGCAGGTTTTCGAATACCCAAATCTTTTGAACTAATAATAATGTCCCAAATATATCCAAACCCATTATCCTCAAACCATTTAAGTTTAATTGCGGGTGTAAGGGCTGTATCTGTAATGATTCCCAGAATCAGACCTTTCTCTTTTAACGCTTTAATCGTTTCAGGGACGCCCTCAAAGATCGAAACGGTGTCATCATCCAGATCGAGTGCGGTTACGCCATCAGTGATTGATTTTTCATCGGAAATACCGTGCAATTGAACCGATTGACGGTAATAATCGTGACGATCCAGTTTGCCTTGAAATGCCAATTCACGAATTACTTTTAACTTGCGATCCAATTCAGGATCAGGTGTGTGGTCGATCTTAGAAAGATACTCGTTGAAATTGAGTTGTTTTTGGGGACGATGATATAAAATATCACCGGCATCAAAGAATACAGCTTTTATTTTTTGATTACTCTCAATTTTGATTATAAATTTATCTTTTTCCAACTCTTGTTCTATTATGGGAATTAACTGAGTCATGTTCTCGATCTCAGCATCAGGTGTTGCTCCAAAATCAGGTTCGCCATCATCGAAAATGTGCAGAATCTTGATTGCGGATCTGAAACCCGCTCTGCGAGCACCCAGAATATCGCGATTAATTTTATCGCCAATGTACATGCAGCTTCCGGTGGGGACTTTAGCCAGGCGGGCAGCATAGTAAAAAATGGAAGGGTCTGGTTTGCGCAAGCCATATTGTGAAGTTAAGACAATTGGACTGAAATAATCAATAATTCCATATTGCGTCAGGTTATCGGGAACCTGGCGTTGACTTTGGGTATTGCTGATAATTCCCATGGAAAGCCCCATGGACTTAATGGCTGCTAATACTTCAGGGATTTCAGGACGCATTTCGCGATAATAAAATGTTGTTTCATATAAATAGGTCAGATCTTCAGCTATTGAACCAAGTGTTTCGTCTGGAAATTGATACTCCTTAAGCACGAATTTCTTCCAAACTTCAAACGGTTTCAATTCGATACGAGATTCGCGATTCCATTTATGGTAAGAGGTAATGCCACTGGATACCAGATCGGTCAGCGCTTCATCATTAAGCTCAAAATTGATGCCGGCTCTAAGAAAAGTATCTCGAAATGCCGGAATGCTTTTTACTTTCAGCTCACGGTTAGTCCAAAAGTTTTGAATTGTACCGCCCATATCGAAGAATATTTCTTTCAGGCTCATGATGTTATTTGCTCCAGTGGTTGAAATTCGCTGCTATTTGTTACCAGTAAGTCACAAACATAGTATTTGGATTGGTTGGGCACGGACCAGATCAGCATCCGTGCCCAAAGAAAGACTAATCAAGTAAAAGCAATTATTGTGCCAGGTTCAACAGGTAGAAGTCACGTGCCTGGATCATGTTATCGTAAGCATATTGTTCATCGATAAACCAGGTCATTGACATCATTTCTTCCAGTGGTTTTTGCCCTTCGGGAACTTCGTAAGTGGAATCGGTGAAGTAAGTTCCAAATTTGGCCCAGGGATCGCGGCCGTCAGGACCTACGACGAATTTGATCCACAATTTTGCCGCATTGACATGAGGAGCCTGGTTCATCACGCCGAGATAGCTCTGGCTTTGAATACCAAGCATGGGTGACAACCCCCAGCATGGTTCAAAGGCCAGGTTTCCTTCTACAACATCAGCCATGTTGGAATAAGAAGTCAATGCCATATAGCTTTCGGTCATTCCGGGGGTTGCGAATGCAGAATCGACTTCATCACCACCAGGTTGAGGAATGGGACCATTTTGGGCAAAGCGTTTGAGCCACAACCAACCTTCATCAGGGGTGTCATCATCAAGTACGGGATCTGAACCGTAGAGGGCTACGTAAGCAGCTTTCATTTCATCAGGGTGGGCTGCGAATGTTAGTAATTTGCTTAACGTGGAGGCATCATTCAAAGGATCTTCAACAAAGAATTTGCCTCTCCATTCGGGTTGGGTTAATTCCCAAATATTTGTAATAGGGCAGGTGTCATTTAGCTCTGAGTTGTAAGCAATAATGCTGGTTCCCAAGCGACCCATTAACAATGGTTGGGTATACTCATCCGCAATTAAACCAGTGACACTATCTGGAACAAAACGCCAAACATATTGTTTAGGAAGTACGTTGCCGACGAGTTCGGCGCCGCCACTGCTGAACCAGACATCTCCGGTAAATGCACCGGCTTTTTGTTCTTCAACGGTTTTCAGCAAGACATCATCACCACCAAGATCAAAAGCCTGGACGGCGATTCCGGGATAAGCTTCCATGAAAGCTGCGGCAGCTTTTTCGACTTTGGAGCTGTTTGCATAGACCAACAGGGTTCCTTCTTCGATAGCTGCGGCTTCAATGGCTGCCCAATCCTGGGTGTCAGTTTGATAGGGGCCAACTTCATTGTCTTTTGCCCATTGTTCCGCAACACTCAGGGTGGCGGCTTCGGTAGCAACGACGGCGGCATCAGTGGCAGCAGGTGCATCGGCTGCAGGTGCATCGGCTGCAGGTGCTTCGGTGGCTGCAGGTGCTTTTGCGCATGCGGCCAGGAGGCTAAGCAATACAATAAATGTTACGATCTTCACGAACGGTTTCATTATCTTCTCCTTGTAGAATAAGAATCAAACACACTTCGTTACACGATGATTCCGAGTCAGCTATTATCTATTGGGTTCCTCCTTAGTATTGTTCTCAAAATAATTA
>PNNU01000207.1 GCA_013824385.1 Anaerolinea sp. | reverse complement strand
CCACCACGATACCGCTTCTGCAGTTGCGGCCGTTCCTGCGGCGAATGATAAATTTGCATACATCAGCAGCGGCACATGGAGCCTGATGGGCGTTGAGACGGATCAGATGATCACCACTGATGAGGCATATCGCTTGAATCTGGCCAACGAGGGTGGGGTGGGCGGCAGAAACAGGCTGATTAAAAACATCATGGGGTTGTGGCTGCTTCAAGAGTGTCAACGCCAATTTTGCGAGAACGGATTGAACCTGTCCATTGAAGATTTGGATGCTCTTGCACAAAAAGAGACACCCTTCAGGTCGCTGATCAATCCGAATGCCCAGGTTTTCTTTGGTCCAGGGGGTATGATTGGCAGGATCCAGAACTGGTGCCTTCAAACCAAACAACCAATACCCGAAAACCCGGGGCAGATCACGCGCTGCATCAAAGAGAGTCTGGCTTTGTGCTATCGTGAGTCGATTGAAATGCTTGAAAGAGTTACTCAGACAAAATACGACTGCGTTCATATCCTCGGCGGCGGAGCGAAGAGTAACTTATTGAATCAGTTTGCCGCTTCTGCTATGCAGATTCCGGTTTACGCAGGACCCTATGAGGCAACTGCTATCGGCAACTTGTGCACCCAATTTATGGCAGTTGGAGAAATATCAGATCTGGCAGAAATTCGAAGTGTGGTTCGATCTTCCTTTGAATCGAGGGAGTTCACCCCGCAAGAAGCTTCTGTTTGGAATGATGCTTACCAGAAATATGTAAACCTTTTTTGAACCCTGATGGAAATGAAATAAAAATGGGCCGCGAAAAATCTTCGCAGCCCATTTTTGTGAATAGGTTTCAAAGTCTAGGTGTGATCCACTGCCAGACGGCCTTTATCTTTGCGGGTTTTGATGAGTACGTCAGTGTAATACTTGTTGTAGGTGCAGCAGCCAATGGGGCTTTGCTGGATCAGCAATTCGAGACAGTTGTCGCAGGCTGTGCAGTACTTGATCTCACTCTCGCGTCCTTCGCGAAGTTTCAGCGGCAGCAAGGGGTCTGCGAAGGATTGGCGGCCGAGACCGATCATATCCACATAACCCTTTTCAATATTCTGGGCGCCGTAGGTCAACAATGAACTGTCTTCTTCAGTCACTGCCTGCAATTTATTTTTGCCTTTACCAAATACTGAATAATTGGAACCAATTACCACAGTCTCTTTTTTAAGGTTATCTCGTAAGGCTTTGGCAAAGAATTGATGCAGGTAGGCAAAATACGGGCGTTCTTTGTCAGCCTGGGTCAGACTGATGGTGATGGAAGGGCTGCCTGCAGATTGGATGAAGTATTGCGCACCGCGTTCCTCGAGACCTTTGACGAGGTCGATCGGTTCAGTGAGGTCGATCATCGGAGTATCCGGACCGGCCGTGCCGAATCCACCGGGGAAACCTTCCCAAACAGAGATCTTTGAGCCGATGAGGAATCTCTTGTCCGGTACTGCTTTTTGAATGCGCTCGTAAAGATCGAAGGCAAATTGGCGTCGATTTTCCCATGCTCCACCGTATTTCCATTTGCGGGTATTGTATGGGCGAAGGATTTGCGAGCCCAAATAACCATGGCAGAATTTCATATCAATGCCATCAGCACCGGAATCGTAGGCAATCTTGGCGGCCAACACAAAATCTGCCATGATCTTTTCAAATTCATCCTCGGTGAAAATATCAGCGGTAAAGCCGGGAAGTGGTTTAACTGAAAGGCGTTTTGAGAACTGAGGATTGCTCAATTCACCAGAGTGGGTTAACTGGAAAATGAATACGGTCTTGGGGTTGACAGCCTTTAATTTGGACACAAAGGTGGTCAATGCCGGTTGATTCTTGGGCATGATGAAAAGCTGGTTCAACCTTGAACGATTCTTATCGGTAATGGTAATGGCTTCAAGGCTGACCAAACCGATTTCACCTTTGAAAAGATTCTCATAACGTTCATAGGTTAAATCTGAAGGATTGCCGTCTGCATCTGCATCGGTGCATTCCATAGCCTGGGCAAAGAACCGATTCGGACTGATATGGCTTCCGATTTTTATGGGCGAAAGTAAAACTTCTTTTTTATCCATTCCTTGTTACCTCCTAAAAAATGTTTGGATCTGAACACTTCAAAACATAACTACTTAGAGCGGTTCACAAAACTCAAGTGTGACATTGTTAGGATCGAGAAACAGCATTACCCTGGCGCCAAGATTTGGCAAATCGCATGTTGCCAGCGTGATTTCAACACCCTGTGACCGTAAATGGGCTTCATGTGCTGCAACATCTTCCACTTCAAAAGCGAGGTGACGCAGCCCAATTTCAGATTCAGGTCGAGTCACACCTGTGTTTTTTCCATGATAATCGAACAATTCGAGTCGTGATCCATCGGGCAGACCAAAGTAAATGATGTCAAACTCGCCGCAGTCAACCGTTTCCTGTTGGCTCAGTCCGAGCACGCGGCCATAAAAATCCAATGACCTGGCGACATCGTTCACATTAATGGATACATGATTAATCTTTTGAATTTTCAAGAGTGACTCCAAAAATGATGGCAGCAGCCCATCATGAGATGAACTGCTGCCAATAGTAATTATAGAATTTCGCGTTTTGTGATTTCAGGAGAAACAAAGATTTTGAAGAGATCAGGATCGCGGCGCAGTTCATGTAATGCCCATTCCAAATCTTCCAACGGAACTTTCATTGAGAACAAAGGTTTCGGATCGATACGCCCATTTTCAATCAGAGTGATGGATTCCGGCCAATCAGGTCCGGCACCGGCGCAAGAACCGGTAACCTTCTTTTCTCCAAGCACGAAGTCAAGCGGATGAATCTGCATCAAATCATCGCCGCCGGCGATACCAAAGGCATCCAGGGTGCCGCCAGGGCGAAGCATGTCCCAGGCTTGTTGGTAGGTTTTTGGTTTGCCAACTGCTTCAATCACATAATCAGCACCACGACCGCCGGTCAATTTCTTCACTTCGGCGACGGGGTCGGCAACTTCATTGATGTTCAAAGTGACATCTGCGCCCATTTGTTTGGCAATGGCGAGGCGTTTTTTGTTGTCACCGATCACAATAACCGGTGCACAGGCGCGCAAGACAGCCATGCGGGCATGCAAAACACCCAACCCGCAGCCGATCACGGCAACACTGCTGGCAAGTTTGGCGTTCATTGCCTTGGCGGCGTGGATGCAGCATGAGACAGGTTCAATGAAGGCGCCTTCTTCAAAGCTTAATTTGTCAGGCAAAACATGCACGAGTCTGGCAGGAGCTTTGACATATTCAGCATAAGAACCGTCGGTGTGGATGCCAAGTTGGGTGAAGTTGGGGCATTGCAGAGGTGCGCCGTTCATACAATAGAAGCAGGTTCCGCATGACATGTTGATATCAGCAGTCACCCGGTCACCGGTTTTGACACGGGTAACGTTCTTGCCAGTTTCGGCAATGACACCAGAAAACTCATGACCGGCGATCATGGGCAGCTTGTCTGAGGAGTACCAGCCGTTGTAAATGCTCCAATCAGTGCCGCAAATACCGGTATATTTCACTTTGATCAATACTTCATCCGCTCCGATTTCAGGGATGGGGACTTCTTTGACAACGATCTTCTTAATTGCTTCAAACACTGCTGCTTTCATCATACGAGCCATGGATTCTTCTCCTTATAAATAGTTTTAGATCAGTTGAACAAAACGTCGTTTCTACCTTCATATGGGTTTTCGATCATGAGGGGTTTCAAGAAGGCGATGGTTTTGGTAATGCCGTCATGACGGCTCATGGTCACATCTTCATGCTCATAGCTCATGACGTAGTCATAACCCACCATCGAAAGCTCGGTGATCACTTTCTTCCAGGGCACGGATCCCCAACCCGGGATGCGGAAGCGGAATCCACGGTCGAGCCGTTGCCAATCGCCCTGGGGAATCAACCCGGAACGGCGAACATTGTGAGCAACGATCTCGCCGTCTTTGGCGTGGACGTGATAAATGCGATTTCCGAGAGTATCGATAAAGTTTTCAACATCAATGCCAAGATAGATCAGGTTGGCAGGATCAAAGTTGAAACCGAATTCCTTGCGTCCGCCCATCAGTTCTACGGCACGTAAAGCAGTTTCTACGTTATATACCAATTCATTGGGATGGGGTTCATGTGCAAATTTGACGCCGTATTCGCCGAACTTATCCAGGATTTTGCCCCAGCGTTCGACAAACTCCACTTCCATATCAGACCAGCCCTTGGAATATGGCCAGGGGAAGAAGCGGCCAAAGTTCTCGCAGCCAATAAAGCCGGTTACAACGGGAACTTCCAAAGCATTCGCAGCCTGGGCGGTTTTGATCATGCGTTCTGTTCCAAATTTGATCTTTTCTTCCTTGGTGCCGGTGCAGATGGCATCCGTGTCTTTGCCATAGGGGCCAAGAACGATCTGACCTTCTGGGTGATTGGCGAGTGCGGAGATGGTTAAGCCATAAGAACTGGCAAGCTTTTTGAACTCAGCGGCTTTGTTTCCTTTGACAACTTCTTCGATGTCCAGGTGTGGGTTGCTGGCGAAGGCAGGTACTTCAACTGCCTGATAGCCCAAGCCGGAAGCCATTTTGAAAACTTCTTCGATTTGCAAGTCCAAATAAGTAGCTGTAAAAAGTCCGATTTTCATGTGTTTGTTCCTTTCGTTAGATATCTTATTTTTGGAGAGAACAATTTGTCAAATTTCGGTAATTCTGCTTTGTTTTGGATCAAAATCAAATCTCTAATTCATGCAGTTTCTTGCTAATTGAAGCAATGTGTTCTGTTGCCTCTTCAAAGATCGGGATCAAGTTTTCGTATTTCTGGTTATTCTCTTTCACTGGTTCGACAAGCTCGATGGTTTTGTGGATCTCATCAATTTTGTCGAAATTTTGCCAAAGCCCAACTCCGACGGCCGCAATGGCTGCTGCCCCAAGAGCGCCGGCATCTTGGTCAATGTTGGTTTTGAGTATTTTGGTATTGAACACATCTGCGAAGATGCCCAGGTAGAACCGGCTCTTGGCGCCGCCGCCAACGAACAGGATTTCATCTTCAATCTTTGTGTACTTGCGTAAAAGGTCCAGTCGCAGGCGCAGATTCATGGCGATCCCTTCCATGGCGCTGCGGATGAGTTCGGGTTTTCCATGTTTGAGATCAAGACCGATGTATGCCCCGCGGATGTGAACACTGCTGTCTTGTGAAGTTCCGCCTGCCAAACTGGGATTAAACAAGAGTTTGTTTGAGCCAATGGGCGCCTGTTCAGCAAATTCGTTCATCAGCACGTAAACATCTTTGCTTGTGTTTTTGGCTTCTGTTTCCAGAAGCTCACAGAATTGGTCTTTCACCCATGAATAGGTGGTTCCGGCAGAAAAAATGCTGACAGCCGAGGTGAACATATTGGGAACAACATGGGTGAAAACATAAGGCTTGAATTGTTTATCAAGCACTGGCTGCTCGGATGAAACCGCAATCCATGCGGCGGAACCGAGAGAGGTGTAAACTCGTCCGTCTCTGGTGTTTTTTGCACCCAGTGCCATGCAAGAATTATCCACACCACCGCAAACCACCTTTACACTGGTGGGGAGCCCCAGTTGTTTGGCTACCTCTGGGAGTATTTCGCCAAGAATGGCAGTGGAAGGCAGAATATCCGGCCATATTTCAATGGGCAGTCCACTGGCCTTAATAAACTCCTGGTTATACCGCCAGGCTTTGAGATCGTAGATACCCGTGCCCGATGCGTATGAATAATCTGTGGCTATTTTGCCGGTCAAATTGAGATTGATATAGTCTTTGGTGCCAATAATTTTGTAAATATGGCTGAACATTTCAGGTTCATGGTTCTTGTACCACATGACTTTAAAAACCGTATAACAAGGCGCCGGAAAGCCGTTTCCAGTAGTGAGATACCAATCATCTGTATCCACATGCTTGAAAAATGATTCAGCTTCTTGTTGTGCACGGATATCTGACCAAATTGGCGTGGTTTCGCGCAGGAGCATACCGTTGATATCCACCGGTACAGCACCAAGGCTGTGACCTGAAATACCCAACCCCACAATTGTGTTTACGTCCACTTTACTTTTATTAATAAGCTGGCGGGTGCTTTCTACAACGGCTTTCCACCAATCGACTGGTTTCTGTTCGTGCCAACCGACCTCAGGGTAAAGGGTGTCATAACCAACAAAGGTATAAGCCAAACAAGTTCCATCAACATCGTACAATGATGCCTTGTTTCCACCAGTTCCCAGATCAAAAGAAATAATTTTTTTATCCATGCCTTAACCTTATTGGTTAGTAAAAAATTGCCAGCCT
>PNNU01000206.1 GCA_013824385.1 Anaerolinea sp. | reverse complement strand
AAATAATAACTCAACCGCGCAGCCAACTCTCGCACCAGGAACACTTCTGGTTACGGAAGATTTTTCGGTCACCCCGAACGGCTGGGGATCTATGGGCAGAACCGGCGGAGAAATTGCGTTTGAATATCAAGGCCTTACTATTAAAGTAAACACACCCAATTTTATGTTTTGGTCAGTCAATGGAAGCAAATTTTCAGATACACGGATTGAAGCCGATGCGGTGCTGCTCGAAGGCCCTTCCAATGACAACTTTGGAGTAATTTGCCGCTTCAAAGATAATGAAAATTTCTATGCTTTTGTGATCAGTCATGACGGCTATTATGGAATTTTTAAATATATGGATGGCGTGATTACCATGGGAAACACAACTTCCAACCTGGAGTACAGCGACGCCATCCGCAAAGGAGGTGTGGTTAACCACATCACGGCCACCTGCCAGGGCGAAATCTTAAGTTTGACGGTAAATGACACCCTGCTTTCACAAATACAGGATTCTTCTTTCAGTGAAGGACAGGTGGGCTTGATTGCCAGCGCGTATAGTGATCCGGGGGTTAAAGTATTATTCGATAACCTCGAAATCTATCAACCCTGATAATCAAATGAAGGTTTATTTTGACACGGTCGGCTGCCGCTTAAATCAGGCCGAAATTGAACACATGGCTTCACAGTTTAGGGCAGCAGGGCACCTGGTGATAAATACTTCAGAGGGTGCTGACTTGGTGGTGGTAAATACATGTGCGGTTACGGCAGCAGCCACCTCTGATTCAAGGCAAAAAGCCAGGCAAGCTCATCAAGCCGGCGCAGGCAGAATTGTACTTACGGGGTGTTGGGCAACTCTTGAACCAGAAAAAGCACGAGCATTACCGGGGGTAAGTGACATCATCTCTAATCTGGAAAAAATGAATCTTCCTCTGCGGGTAATGGGATCAGAGCCGCTGGATTTTGATATTGAACCGATCGCCCGGCAGCCGCTTCCGGGAGCGCATAGCCATACACGCGCGTTTATCAAAGCGCAAGACGGCTGCGATAACTTCTGCACCTTCTGTGTCACCCGAGTGGCACGTGGCAAAGGCCAAAGCGTCTCCAAAGAGGATGTGCTAGAAGATATCCTTCAGGCTGAGAGAGGGGGCGTGCGCGAGGTTGTGCTGAGCGGCGTTCACCTGGGGTCGTGGGGCAGGGATGTCGGTAAAAATGAGACGGTGGCTGAACTGTTGTCATATTTGTTAGATCACTCTCACATTGAACGTATCAGATTGTCTTCAATAGAACCCTGGGATTTGGACCAAGGTTTTTTCCAGTTGTGGCAGAATCCGCGATTGTGTCCGCATTTACATTTGCCGCTTCAATCAGGGTCGGCCGGTGTACTCAAGCGCATGGCACGCAATACCACCCCCGGCAAGTTTAGTGATTTGGTTCAAATGGCACGTGAAAACATTCCCGGTGTATCCATCACCACGGATATTATTGCAGGATTCCCTGGCGAAAGCGAAGCGGAGTTCATGGAAAGCCTGGAATTTGTCAGAAAGATGAATTTCAGCGGCGGACATGTTTTTCGCTATTCGGTACGGGAAGGAACCGCTGCCGCAAAATTGCCAGATCGAGTGGATGGAAAAACTGCGAAATTGCGCGCTGAAAAAATGCGAGCTGAAATTGCGGCATCAGAAGCACAATACCTTTCGGCATTCATCGGACGAGAAGTAAAGGTACTTTGGGAAGGTTCAGGAACGTCCAATGAAAAAGGCTGGACCTTGCATGGGTTGAGTGAACAATATATGAAAGTTGAAGCGTTGGCTGAAACGAACCGTTGGAATCAAATTGATACTATTCAAATTAATGCAGTCAAAAATGATGGACTAATCGGAATAATTACCAAATTTGGCTGAAAAGCGGGTGTAAGGTCTTTAAAGGTGAAACGAACCTATAATTAAGGTGTTGTATTGCGGGTAAATACGCGTAAATGATTGACCGCCTTTGATCAGGGATGTATAATCTCTTGCTTTGCAGGTATGTTCATAATTGTGATTGAGAGAGCTTGATGGATTTTGACGAGAATAATGGTTCAACCGTAATTAAGCGAACCACAGAATATAAACCAAATAAAAATTGGCGTAACCTGTTGATCGGCAGGCCACTTTCCACGGCTGATGCACCACATCAAACCATTGGCAAGTTATTGGGTTTGGCGGTTTTTTCTTCAGATGCTATGTCTTCTGTGGCTTATGCCCCGCAAGAAATGCTGTTGATTTTAGCGGCAGCCGGGGTTGCATCATTCCATATTTCGATCCCCTTGGCGATGGCCATCTGTGTTCTTTTGATCATTCTGACATTGTCGTATGAACAGACCATCCATGCCTATCCAAGCGGCGGTGGAGCGTATATTGTCGCACGTGATAACCTGGGTGAATTACCAGCTCAAACAGCAGCCTCGGCTTTATTGACTGACTATATCTTGACTGTGTCAGTTTCGGTATCTTCCGGTGTTGCCCAACTGGTATCTGCATTTCCAGCTTTAATTACGTACAAAGTGTGGATCGCTGTGGCTTTGGTTTTCTTTGTGATGATTATCAATTTACGCGGCGTCAAAGAATCAGGCATCACATTTGCCATTCCAACATATTTCTTTATTGTAATGATGTATGTCACAATTATTATCGGATTGATTCGTGTGGTGAGTGGAACTTTACACGGTGTCGTAGATGCGCCTCAAGATATTATTGCACTTCATCAAACACTTCAACCCATAACGTTATTTTTAATCCTAAAAGCTTTTTCAAGTGGAACAACCGCTTTGACAGGTGTAGAAGCCATCTCCAACGGCATCACTGCCTTTAAAGAACCACGCAGTACGAATGCCGGACGAACGTTGATCATTATGGCTGTGATCCTTGGCTCAATGATGTTGGGAATCACTTATCTGGGGCACATGGTTGGAGCCACTCCATCTGAAGAAGAAACTGTCATTTCACAAATCGCCAGAACGGTGTTTGATAACCGCGGCATATTTTATTTAAGTACCATCGCAGCAACCATGGTCATTTTGGTGATGGCAGCCAATACTGCATTCGCAGATTTTCCAAGGTTGAGTGCAATCGCTGCGTCAGACGGCTTTTTGCCAAGACAGTTTACCTATCGAGGCAGCAGATTGGTTTATTCTCGCGGAATAGTAGCCCTGGCAATTGTTGCCAGCATATTAATCATTGTTACACAAGCCAGCGTTTCCCGTCTTATTCCGCTTTATGCAATCGGTGTATTCCTTTCCTTCACACTCTCTCAGACAGGCATGGCGAGACGATGGTGGAAATCTGGACACCTTGGAGCGGATGAGGCAAAAGTTGAAAGGGGATCCACCCTTCGATTTGATAAAGGTTGGAAATTTAAAATGTTTGTCAATTCACTTGGCGCAGTCGTTACCGGTGTGGTGATGATGGTCTTTGCGATCACCAAGTTCAAAGACGGCGCCTGGTTCGTTGTCATATTAACGCCAATCATGGTTCTTGTCTTCTCATCGATTCATCGTCATTATATGAAAGTAGCTGCCAATCTATCGCTTGATAATTATGTAGCCCCAAATCGGATCGTACGCCAGAGAGTGATCATGCCGATTGGCGGAGTGCATAAAAGCACACTGGCAGCCCTCAGATACGCGAAAACTTTGTCAGATGATATTACCGCCGTGCATGTATCCATTGATCCTGTTGAGACGAAAAGAGTTCAAGAAAAATGGGATTTGTGGGGCGATGGTTATCGGCTCGTAGTCCTTGATTCACCCTATCGCTTGTTTGTCGAACCCTTGCTTGAATATATTGAAGAGCTGGATGAAGCAAAAGCACCTAATGAAATTATCAGTATTGTAGTGCCGCAATTTATTCCAAAACATATCTGGAATGTATGGTTGCACACGAATACTGCTGATACACTGAGAAAAGTTTTACTTTATCGCAAAGATATCGTTATTATGGAAGTTCCGTATCAGGTTGATTGAAACGGATTAATCGAGGAAAAATGAAAACTATTGTTGTTGGATGTGGACGAATTGGAGCAACCCTTGCCTATAGTCTTTTTAAACGAGGTCACGAGGTTTCTGTAGTTGACGATAACCCGTTATCGTTCAATAATTTACCGGCTGATTTTCAGGGACGGCTGCACGAAGGTGATGCCCTCAATCATGATGTTTTAATGCGGGCGGGATTAGCCAGTTGCGATGCACTGGCATCCGTGACGAATAATGATGCCCTCAATGCAGTTGTCGCTCATATTGCAAAAGTTGAATACAAGGTTTCAAACATCATTGCGCGTAACTACGATCCTCATTTGAGAGCACTTTTTGAAGCGCTGGATATTCAGGTGGTCAGTTCAACCAGTTGGGGTGCACAGAGAATTGAAGAGTTGATGACCGACGGCGATTTTCGAACCGTCTTTTCTGCCGGAAATGGTGAAGTTGAGGTTTACGAATTGGTGATTCCCGAGAACTATGCTGGAAAAAGAATTGCGGATTTGATCAGATGCACCACCTGTAAACCCTTATCCATCACCCGGGCAGGGCGTGCGTTTTTACCAGAGACAGATACAGAATTGCGGACAGGTGACTTGTTGAACGTGGCCGCTACTTTTGATGGAATTAATGAAACGCGCTCAAATTTGCGCGAGGGAAAGAAGGCAGGATAATATGTTTGTGATCATAGCAGGCGGCGGAAGAACAGGTGCTCAGTTGGCTCGCTCTTTATTGAGTGAAAACCATACCGTGCACGTTATTGAACATCGTAAAGAGGTTTTAGCTCGTATTCACAAGGAACTTCCCACAGAAGTGATTTATCCGGGTAACGCACTGGATACACAGGTACTTGAACAAGCCGGAATAAAAGAAGCTCAAGTTTTTGCAGCGACCAGCACTTCTGATGCAGAAAACCTCAGTCTTTGTTTCCTTGCGAAAGAACGCTACCAGATTAAGAGAACAATAGCCCGGGTAAATAATCCCCGTGACGCATGGCTGTTTGATTCCAAGTTTCATGTGGATGTAGCCGTAAATCAGGCTGACATTCTTTCCCGGTTGATCCAGGAGGAAATGTCTTTGGGCGATATGATGACCCTGCTTAAATTGAAACGCGGCCGTTACTCACTGGTGGAAGAAAAGATCCCCTTGAGGTCAAAAGTATGCGGTATGGCGATCAAAGATTTGAATCTGCCGGCCAATTGTGTAGTGGCAGCCATTATCCGTAAAGGGGAGATCGTTCTCCCTCGTGGGATCACCACGCTTGAAGTAGAAGATGAAGTGTTGGCAATTACAGATACAGATGGTGCACGGCAACTTGCAGCCATTTTAGGTATCGCGAATTAACTTAAAAAGGCTTTGACCTAGTAGGAACGTTAAGGTATAATTCGCTTTTGCATTCAAAAAAGTCAGTGATTGAGAGGAACACAGCATGACCAAAAGGACATACCAACCGAGAATGCGCCGACGCGTGCGTGTGCATGGATTTCGATCTCGCATGGCCACTGCCGATGGGCGAGAAGTGTTAAAACGCCGCCGTGCAAAAGGCCGTCAAAAGCTAACGGTTACGATAAATAACCATGTAAAAAAGATTCATTGGTAATATCGAACCACAAAGGCTAGCCTTGAACTCGTTTCTGATGGTTTTGACTGCAGAAGAGAGAAGGCAGGTTGATGGGTGAAACCCAAGTTTCGAATTACCCGAGCGATTGACTTCAAGCGGGTGCGTCATTTAGGCAAAACTTATACGCACCCGCTTGCAGTGTTAAAGGTTACTCAAGGTGAAGCGGAAAATTCACGGGCTGGAATCATCACTGGAAAAAGAATTGGAAATGCGGTTGTAAGAAATCGCGCCAAACGCCGGTTAAGAGCAACTTTTTCTGAATTCCTCCCGTTTTTTTTAAAATCGTCAGACATACTGGTAATAGCACGCGAACCAATTAATATTGCGACACCCATTGAACTTAAAAATGCAGTGAAGCAGTTATTATGTAGAGCGGAATTGATAGATCCGGATGACTATGATGCAGGAAGACCAGCAAGCTGAGGTTGTTGAACCTCGTTTAAGAGATTTACCATTCAAATTTGGAAACATTCCCAGATTCATCCTTTTAGGATTGATCAGGGGGTACCAGAAGGCAATCTCGCCGGCTTTACCAGCGGATACTTGCAGATTTTATCCGACCTGCTCACATTATGGTTATCAAGCGATCTACAAATACGGTGCCTTTAAAGGCACTGGAATGGCAATTTGGCGGCTTTTACGCTGCAATCCCTATAATGCCGGGGGATTTGACCCGGTACCGTAAGGTAAACTATTCACGATATAA
>PNNU01000205.1 GCA_013824385.1 Anaerolinea sp. | reverse complement strand
GAGATCGTTGATCCCCGCCCATATGCTGTTGGTTCCATTCATGACACTTATGTGAAATATCCCAACACTGGTATGATTTTGCCGGCCATGGGCTACGGTGATCAAATGGTCAAGGATCTTGAAACCACCATCAATAATGCTGATGTTGATCTGGTCATCTCTGCAACTCCGATTGACCTGAACCGCATCATCAAGGTCAATAAACCCATGCAGCGTGTACGTTATGAATTACAGGAAATCGGCCAACCTACCCTGGCTGAAATTCTGAAAGCAAAATTCGGCAAGTAAAGGGTATTTATTCACTCAGGAATCTGGTGTAAACTGGTCGTAAGAACGGTTTTACCGGGTTCCTGAGTCTTTTTTGGAAGAATGGTCTATGTTTATCGATGAAGCACGTATCTATGTTCGTTCTGGCCGAGGCGGCGCGGGGATGATGCATTTCCACCGCGAGAAGTATGTTCCGCGTGGTGGGCCGGATGGTGGTGACGGTGGCAGGGGTGGCGACGTCATCATCCAGGTATTACCGACCTTGAATACACTGCAGAGCTTTCGGTTTAAGCGTAAATACGTGGCTCCTGATGGTGATAACGGCGGTTCCAGCAACATGACTGGCAGGTCCGCCAAAAATTTAATTATTCCAGTTCCCCCTGGCACAATGATCTATGATGATGTCACCGGTGAACTGCTCGGCGATCTTGTCCACGCCGGAGATGAATTACGCATTTGCAAGGGCGGCCGCGGCGGATTGGGCAATCAGCATTTTGCCACCTCCCGCAACCAGGCACCCCGAACTGCTGAAAAGGGTGAACCACCTGAAGAAAAGAATATCCGCCTTGAATTGAAATTGTTGGCAGATATTGGTATTGTCGGTGTACCCAACGCGGGTAAATCCAGCTTTTTAGCCGCTGTAACCAACGCCAACCCAAAGATAGCAGATTATCCGTTTACGACAATTGAACCCAACCTGGGCGTCGCGAACCTGGATGAAGATACTTCAATCATCATGGCCGATATTCCAGGCTTGATTGAAGGCGCGCATGAAGGTGTTGGACTTGGCGACGGATTCTTGAAACATATTCAGCGTACCAGAGTCTTGATCCATGTCTTGAATGGTATGGCAGAAGATATTACCGCTGATTTCACCCAGATTAACTCGGAATTGGCGCTTTTTGACCCGGCTTTGGCCAAGAAACCGCAGTTGGTGGTGCTCAATAAAATTGACCTGCCGGATGTCCAAGAAAAATGGCCTGCTATTAAGAAAACCCTGACCAAAAAGGGTTATACCGTTATGTCCATGTCGGCAGTCACGCATGAAAACCTGCAAGCTGTGTTATGGAAAGCTCACGAACTGCTCAAAGCCGCACCTGAAGTGGAAGTTGTGCAAGCCCTCATTCCACTCTATAAACCAGAAAAAGACGCCCGCGATTTTGTGATCACTCGCGAAGGCGAAGGATTCAGAGTGAGTGGCGCTGCAATTGAACGCGCAGCAGAGATGACTTATTGGGAGCACGACGGCTCTGTTCGCCGCTTCCATCATTTGATGGTCACCCTGGGCGTGGATGAAGCCTTGCGCAAAGAAGGAATTGAAGAAGGCGAAACGGTTTACATCAAAGATTACGAATTGGAATGGCAGGACTAACCACGAGGATTTGAACTGATGCGAATCGGAATATTTGGCGGAACCTTTGATCCACCCCATGTCGGGCATCTCATCCTGGCCGAGGAATGCCGCAGCCAACTTAAGCTCGATTTGCTGCTCTGGGCGGTCACGGATAATCCGCCGCACAAACGATATACAAATGTAAGCCCGGTTGAACAACGAGTTGAACTGGTCGAAAAAGCCATTAAGGGCAACCCGGCTTTTCTGCTTTCAAGAATTGATATTGACCGCCCCGGACCGCATTACGCCATTGATACGATGAATTTGCTGCATAAGGAATACCCTGATTCTCAATTGTTTTACCTTATGGGCGGCGACTCACTGCACGATTTACCTACATGGCAGCGCCCCCAGGATTTTCTGCGTGTTTGCGACGGGATTGGCGTGATGCGCCGCCATGAAGACGACGTGGATCTCGAATCCATTGAAAAAGTAATGCCTGGCATTAGCAATAAAGTCCATATTGTTGAAGCCCCCATTCTTGAAATTTCTTCTAAACAGATCCGGCAAAGGATTGCAGAAGGTATGGGTTATCGCTACTATCTGCGAGACGCGGTATATCATGCAATTTCTGACCTGGGGTTGTATAAATAATTAGGAATTGATTTAAAAAAATATGGGCAGGACTGTTAATTGCATGGCTCCGATTTCTACTATAGAAATCGGAGCCATGATCTAAATTTCCCTTTTTGATTGTTCCGATTGAAAAAATCGAAGCTGTTGAAAGTCTATTCCTGTTTGAGCTGCAGGTTTCCAACCGCCATATCCATTTTAATCGTGATCAACGGGCCGGATGTTCCGCATTTATAAGTTGAGTTTGAGATCGTCCAGGTGCCGGTGGCATCTATATTGCTCAAGCCGTTGGAAAGTTCAACTTCGGCGCGAACGTTGTCAGGAATGATGATGGTCATGTCGCTCATGCCAGATTGAACACGGACAAAGATATCATTTTGAATATCGCCGCTGAAATCGAGCGTGTAACTGCCAACACCGCTGTCGAAAAAGATGGTCTTGGTGTTTGCGTTGCCCAACCCGAGAAGTTCAACATCAGAAGCTCCGGTTTTGTAGCTTAATTGATCCATTTCTACGGGGTTCAACGTGTCAAATTGGACAGTAGCCTTGCTTGCTCCATCAGAGATGTTCAGATTAGTGATTGAAAGTCCGCTGAGGTCAATTTTGCCTTCGTAAGCGCCTGCATTGACTGTGAGGTCTATGGGAGCTTCGCCAAACTGGAGATTCCAGTCATTTTGAATGTCTCCATCAGGGAAACCAACATTTGATGAGTTATTCTGTGAAATGGTAATCCTGTTTGATGAGCGGGTGATTTCAGGTTTCCAATTTGTAACATTGTATTTGATGGTCCCATCGATTAGGTCAGAGGCACCGTCAGTGATGCTTAAAGTACCAGCACCCATTTCGATGGTTACTTCATTTGTGTCTATGCCGGTAAGGGCTGGTTCGCTAATCTCTAAAGTATTTGACACTCCAGTATCAACAGAAGGCACATTTACAGTAAAAGAGCAGGCCATTAAAGTTAGTGCAACAAAAACCAGGAACGCTATTTTTAGTGATTTCATAATTTTATCCTTTGAAAAAGACTGGCGGTTTAGAGAATAAACCGCCAGTAAGTTTTACCTAGATTTGCGGTGAATCAGGAGCGGAAGGTGGGGTTGGAGGAATCGGTGCAGTGGGGGCTACTGCCTGTACCATTTTATTGGCGTATTTTGAAGATCCGAACCTCGAGATAACTACGGCGCCCAAACCGAGAATAGCTACTATTACGCCAATCAACCAGCCGACGCAGGGGATCAAGGTTGCAAAACCGGTAACCAATCCAAGAAGCAGAACACCAATACCAGCCGCGATGGAAGGGTGCCAGGTTGTTTTGAACAAGACCGAAAGGCGTTGGCCAATTTCAAACCCGATCGCAATCCAGCCGAACAAAACAGCCAATCCAACCAGAAGTGAGCCTAGAATGGTCACGGGGATTAAAATGATGGTTATAGTGAGCAGAACCAATATTATTGGCGCAACGACTACAGACAGCAAACCAACACCACCGGTTACCAGGGGTTCTTTACTGATGGTGTCAGCCACACGTTTGATCTGGTTCGGAAGGAGCAATCCCAATATTACAGCCAGTGCAGCCATGGCCATTGCTTGCAAAGAGGCTTGCAACATCTTGGTCAAGAGGGATGTTTTAGCGGTAAAAGGAAAGTTGATCGCTTTGGGGTCATCCAAGTTGAAATCAAAGAATTTGGGTGACTGTTCAGTGATTTCGCCATTAATTTCAGCCAGTGGAGATTTTTTGATGGTCGCCCCGATCAACGAAATGTTTCCGTTGATATCCGCAGTGTCTTCAATATTCACGGCACCGCCGATGGCGATAAAATCACCATTCACTGTTCCATTTACTGTGAGGGTTCCACCAATAAGAATAACATCGCCGGTCATGGTTGAACCTTCATCCAGGGTGGCAGTGCCACCAATGACAGCAAGATTTCCCATGAGTTCATCCCCTGATGCGAGGCGATAGGTATTGGCAATCACAACCTGATCGCCACTTATCGTTTTGGTAGGTTCAGCGGTAGGTGTTTGGGCCAGGGCTGAGATCGGTGTAACCAGAAGCGCAATCAGGATTGTAACTATTACGAAAATGCGATTAATTTTGTTCATTTTTATTTTTTACCCCTTTGGTCGTGATCCGCCAGATTGAGATTCCCCAGGCAAAGACTGCCAGACAAATCCAACCTGCAATAAACAGACCACTGACGATCAGTGTGAAGGTAGGAGCCGAATTGATCAGGTTCCTTGAGATTGAAACGATACTTTCAATACCGCTAAAGAGCTGCACTACTGTGCTCAAAAATCTTACCAAGAGTGAGATAAACGAAAAATCGGGCAAGAGGATGACGGCCAGAGCGATCAAGACAGCTCCAGCTCCACTGGCGAGGCTGATAAACAAGGTTCTGGCTTGACGGCGTTCTTGTTCTCTTTGACGAGAGGCAAATTCATATTTCCATCTGCGCATGAAACCGGCAGGGGCTGGTTGTGCGGGTGTGGATTTTATTTCGGTTTGCACCTTATTCCACGAATGTGAAAGTTTATAACACTCGGGGCATTCCTTCAGGTGCTCCTTTAATGAATCTTGCTCCTGCGAATTGATCTGCACTTCGTCCAGAATCCAATTCTCATACGGCTGGTGATTCATTTTGCCTCCTTTTGTTCAGGTTAGTGGTTTGACCTGCTGATAGCATTTCTGCCAGTTGTTTTCTCGCTCGATGTAATCTGCTTTTTACAGCGCTTACCGTTAAGGATAACATTTGACTTATTTCTTCCTCCGAACAATCATTCCAATATTTCAAAATTACTGCTGCACGATCTTGCGGGCCTAATTGATTGATCAAGGTGTGCAAAGCGGTGTCTTCTTCATTCAGGGTTACCACTTTTTCCGGAGTCGGTTCATGGGGATTGCTGATATCGAAATCCGGGAACTCATCCAACTCGAAGATTGAAATACGCCGTTTACGTTGTTGATCGATACAAAAATGTGCAGCGATGGAAAGGAGCCATGTAATGAATGAGCGTTGAGGGTCGTAGCGATTTAAGTTCTGCCAGGCTCTCCAAAAAGTCTCTTGTGCCGCATCTTCCGCGGATCCGCTTTCACCGAGCATTCGGTAACACAAATTGTACACCGGCGTCTGGTAGGTTTCTACCAATATGGTGAATGCGTCTTCGTCTCCTTGGCGGGCTTTTTCAAGCCATTCCTCTTCCAGATTGATCACAAGAGCCCCGTAATAATTTTGTATCTAAGAAAATATACGCAAGTTACTTCTAAAAGTTGCATTATTCTGGTTTATAGACTTAACATAATTGCAAGCCAGGTTACGATGACCGCTCCGCTTTAGAATATCATCTCTTCTTTTCCAGCAAGTTTTTCATTTATCCTCTCCACAACGGTATCAAGGTGCTGGCTTTGATGAACAAAATCGAGGTCATCAGTCTTGAGGGTAAGCACAGGGCATAAATCAAAATTATTGATCCAGTCAGAATAAAACGAATCCAATAAAGTCAGGTATTCACTAGATATGGTGGATTCCATTTCGCGTCCGCGTTTATGGATTCGATTCATCAAGACATCGACCGGTGCTTTGAGATAGATAAGCAGCGATGGGGCGGGGAGGGATCGGATCACGAGGTCAAAGACTTGTTTATATGTAATGTAGTCACGTTCGTTGATGTTGCCCATTGAGTGGAGCGCGCGGGCAAAAATGAAAGCATCTTCATAAATGGAACGGTCAATGATTGAGGACCGTGGATCGTTAAACATTTCGAGGTGCTGCTGCGCACGGTGCCCGAGGAAGAATACCTGAAGGTGGAATGACCATTCCTTCATGTTGGCGTAAAAATCCGGCAGGTAAGGATTATCAGTTACAGATTCAAAGGCGGTTCTCCATCCAAGCCGTTCACCAATGCGTTCGGTAAGTGAAGACTTTCCAGAACCGATATTACCAGCTACCAGAATCAGACGTTTTGGCATGAAATTCTCCTGTAATAAAAAAATGGCACCCCAATTATACGGCATCCAGAGTGGATTCCAATTGGTCAAACCTTAAAATCTTAAGCCTAAAATAGATATAATTAATCGCAGGTTTCAATAAAATTCGGATGG
>PNNU01000204.1 GCA_013824385.1 Anaerolinea sp. | reverse complement strand
GGTATATACCCGCCAATCTACAATGTCTCTTCCATCCTGGGTATGGAATCCGCGATTAGCGTCTTTTTTATTGTTCTTTTGTTGTCCAAAGCTGCCCACTACTTGAACCGTTCAGATCAAGAGCCTCATCGAAGTCGTGATTTAATCTGGCTGGGCGTGATTGGCGGGTTGACCATCCTCGCCAGGTTGGATAATATTTTTGTGGTTGGAGTCATTGGTTTTTTCTTGTTATTCAAAATCAAGAAAATACCTGCCATGGTTATCTTCGACCTGTTGGCGATAACAGTATCAATTTTTGCTTCGTGGATTCTTCGTTTGGGGTCGGAAGGGGTTCTGGCAAACAAACTGAGCATTTATCCAATGCTCATGTTATGCCTGTTGGTCAGACCGATTACGCTTTATTTCTCTGGTTGCTATTTAAGTAAAAAACCGCTTACCAAATTTCAAATGATTATTCGAATCGTGTTGGCTTGGACGATTGCTTTTGTTATTGAATACGCCACCCTGTTTGTTTTGTTCAAATTAAATATCACCACCATGTTTTCCAATTCGATCCTCGTATTGGATGCAGCCATCGGTTTGGTTGTCGTAATCATAGTCCATCTGCTGCTATTTAAATCAAGTGTAAAAGCAGATAACACGCCGGTTTCAATCTTCTGGAGCTGGGTTAAGGCCCATTGGAAACCCGTCTTGCTGGATGGGGTGTTATACGGATCACCGATTGCTTTATTGTTGGGGAGCTACATGCTTTTCAATAAGATTGGATTTGGCTCATTTACCCCTGTCAGCGGGCAGATCAAACATTGGTGGAGCACCATGCCCAACACGGTCTATGCCCGGGCAGTCTCACTGTTGGATGTATTGGGGTTGAGCACTGGCGGCGGCAACGGACCGTGGTCGATCTTGACTTCAAAAATCTATCAGGTCGCTGAATTTTCAGCCAGATTCATTACAGGCATCAGCATGGATATCTTGTTTGTTATTCTTGGCGCAGTGACTGTGGTTCTTTTCTTGCTTTTGATGAAAGCACAGGATGGAAAACTGGCCAGAAAATTCTTTACCATGTTGGTGCCTGCCATATTGATAGGCAGTATCATCCAAATCACTTATTACTTTGCCACAGGTTACACTCACACCCGTGGATGGTACTGGATGGCCGAAATGGTGACGATTGTGATTTGCGGAAGCTTGATCCTTGATGGTGTTTTTAGCTGGATGGACACAATAAAACTCAAGATCAAACCATCCTTAATTCTGGTTGTCTTGATTAGCGTTGTCCTGGTTATGAATCATTTTCGCTTCATTACCAGTTTTGCGCCCATGATTATTCCTGAAGAAAAACAAACAGCCTACATCGCCGAGGTAAAGGAAGTTGAGCATTATACTGAACCGGGTTCCAAAATTGGCATGACCGGCGGCGGATTGATGTCTTATTTCATTCAGGATCGTACGATTGTGAACCTGGATGGCTTGATAAACAGTGAAGAGTATTTCAATGCCATGAAATCAGGCACGGCTACCCAGTTCCTGGATGCCATCCCCCTGGGTTATGTGTTTGGTAAACCGTACATGTTGCTTGAATCCGATCCATACGGCAGCTTCCTCAAGGATCGGTTGGTTGAGATTGGTTACATCCGTGGAAATGAAAGTTTCACCCTGTTTAAATATCGTATCGTTCAATAAACGAAATTGCCCGTTATAATTGACTGGCTTTAAACTCGAGGATTTACCATGACACAAGTATTGATGTCCGCCCCATATATGCTTCCTTTTCTGGATCGTTTCAAGCCAGTTTTTGAGCACTATGGGATAACATTACTGACGCCTGAAGTAAACGAACGTCTTGAAGAAGCTGAACTGCTTTCTCTGGCGGGACAATATGATGGCACTGTTTGCGGCGATGATCGTTATACCCGTAAAGTACTGGAAAAATGCTCCCCACGATTGAAAGTGATATCAAAATGGGGCACCGGAATTGATTCGATTGACAAGGCTGCTTGCGAAGATTTTGGAATCCGCTTGATGAACACCCCCAACGCTTTCACCCTGCCTGTAGCAGATAGTGTGCTCGGCTACATGTTGGCCTTTGCCCGTCAGCAGCTCTGGATGGATAAAGCGATTAAGAGTGGTGTTTGGAAAAAAATCCCCGGCCGCTCGCTCTCTGAATGTACCTTGGGTGTTATTGGTGTCGGAAATGTAGGAAAAGCCGTGCTGCGGCGCGCGAGTTCGTTTGGCATGACTCTTTTAGGTAATGATATTCAACCGATTCCTCGTGATTTTCTATTTGAAAACAAGGTAAAATCCGTTCCACTTGATCAATTGCTGGCAGAAGCGGATTTTGTCAGTGTTAATTGCGATCTTAACCCGACCTCCTTCCATTTGATAAACCGCGAAACACTGGGCCGCATGAAACCAACTGCCGTGTTGATCAACACCGCCAGGGGCCCAATCGTGGATGAAGAAGCCCTGGTCGATGCTCTTGAGGAAAAAGTAATCGGCGGTGCCGCCATGGATGTGTTTGAGCAGGAACCTCTCCCTGAAAATTCCACATTAAAAAAAATGGACAATGTGCTGCTCGCCCCGCATAACTCAAATTCAAGTCCAAGCGCATGGGAAGCCGTACATTGGAATACAATTAGAAATCTTCTGCTTGGCTTAAACCTTAACCCTGAAGATCTTTCAAAATGGCAAACATCTGTCTGAAAGGATGATCGTAAATGAAAGACTTAAAGCGAGTTGTATTAATTACCGGGAGCGCCGGCGGCATTGGACGTGCCGCAGTTCAGCATTTTGCACAACAGGGTTGGATCGTCATTGGAGTAGACTGTAACGATTTCGGAGATGGTTTTCCGTCTGACGGTTTGTTTATTAAAGCTGATATCTCGGTAGCCAGTCAATTTGCGGTTTTGTATGACAAACTTAAGCAATTCACCAGTTCACTGAACGCCGTCGTGAATAATGCAGCCGTCCAGATCTCCAAACCGTTGGTTGAGACCACAGTTGAAGAATGGGATAAAGTGATTGCCACCAATTTGCGTCCTGTCTTTGTTGGCGCCAGGTATGCGCATCCCCTCTTATGTACTGCCGGCGGCGGAGCGATTGTGAATGTTTCTTCGGTCCACGCTATTCAGACTTCAGCCAACATAGCCGCTTATGCGGCAAGCAAAGGTGGTATCCTGGCACTTACGCGTGCCATGGCCATTGAATTTGCCCCCAACAACATCCGCGTGAACGCCGTCCTCCCCGGCGCAGTGGATACACCCATGCTGCGCGGTGGTTTTGAACGCGGCGTAAACACCGGCGGCTCCATTTCTGAACGTTTGGATAATTTGGCTCGTCGAACTGTAAACGGCCGGATTGGTACGCCAGACGAGATAGCTCAGGCCATTTATTTCCTTGCTGATAATACTCAATCCTCCTTTATGACAGGTCAGGCTTTGGTAGTCGATGGCGGTGCAACTGCAAGGTTAAGCACAGAGTAAATTGATGAAAAAAGCTATTCTTCGCGCACTCCCTGAACCCACTGCGAACTTTCTGCGCAATACCAAGGATGAGCTATCCACCGCCCTGGAATGGCCTAATGCCTTTTTGCATCCCTGGCGGCGCGATTCGATTCAAAAACTCCAATCTTTGAAGAATTCTCATTTAGGCGAACAATGCGTCATTATCGGCAACGGTCCCAGCTTGCGTGAGACGGACCTGACAAAGTTGAGTAAGGTTTTCACATTTGGCGTGAATCGCATATACCTGGCCTTTCCCGATATGGGATTTTCCACTTCTTGTTTACTCTCGGTTAATAGCCTGGTGATTGAACAGTGTGCGGAAGATTTTCGCGCGCTCGCCATCCCCACTTTTGTTTCATGGCGCAGTCGAAAATGGATTGAGCCTGCTGCAAATCTGCATTATTTGTACACTTCTTACCTGCTGCCCCGTTTCAATGGTGACGCTTCTGGCAGATTGTGGGAGGGCGCCACGGTCACTTTTGTGGCCATGCAACTGGCTTACTATATGGGTTTCAAACAGGTCGTCTTAATCGGTGTGGATCACAGCTTTACATCAAAAGGCACACCCAATACCACCGTGGTATCCACGGGTGACGACCCCAATCATTTCAATTCCTCTTATTTTGGAAAAGGTTTTCGCTGGCAGTTGCCTGATCTTGAAACCTCTGAACTGGCATATTGCATGGCTCGCGACGCTTATTTAAAAGACGGACGCGAGATCCTTGATGCTACAGTTGGTGGCAAATTGACTGTTTTTCCCAAGGTGAAATACGATACACTCTTCTAATGACTGATACTCCGCTCGTTACGATCGTCACCCCTTCATTCAACCAGGCGCGCTTCCTTGAACAAACAATGCGCTCGGTGTTGGAACAGGATTATCCCTCCATTGAATATATGGTGGTGGATGGTGGTTCGACGGACGGGAGTGTTGATCTTATTCAAAAGTATTCAAATCGCCTTAAATGGTGGGTATCTGAAAAGGATAACGGTCAGGCGGATGCAATTAACAAAGGATTTACCAGGGCAAGTGGCGAGATTATTGCCTGGATTAATTCTGACGATTATTACTTGCCAGGCGCTGTTTCAAGTGCAGTTAAAGCCCTGATGGAAAATCCCGAAGCAGGTTTCGTGTATGGAAATGTGCGAGTTGTTGATAGAGATGAAAAAATCCTTAATCAACTTACTTATGGCAATTGGGGTCTGAAAGATTTATTGTCCTTTCATATTATTGGGCAACCGGCTGTTTTTATCAGGCGTTCTATGCTTGAAAAAGTGGGTTTTCTCGACCCGTCTTACCATTGCCTCTTGGATCATCACCTTTGGATTCGCCTCGCCGAACAAAGCGGAATGAAATATATTCCCTCTTTGTGGGCTTCAGCTCATTATCATGAAGATTGCAAAAACCTGGCAATCGCGGCTGAGTTTGGAAGAGAAGCAAAACGCATGGTTCAATGGATGCAGGTTTCACCTCAATTTCACGAACTTTTTGAACAAAACCGCAAGTTGATCTTGGCAGGCGCTGAACGGTTTGATGCCTTTTACCTTTTGGATGCCAAGGAATACTCGGCATCGTTTCGTGCATATTGGAAAGCACTCTGGCTCGACCCTGCCACTGTCAGACCTGAATGGTATCGCATGGTTTATGCCTTTTTTGCCCCCCTTGGTCTCGATGGTCTTCGTAGACGATATTTGCAAAACCGCCGCAACAAATTAAATTAACAATCTTTGAGGCAATCGATGAACGAAGCACATTTATCTGAAACGGTTCTATTTCTGCCGAAAAAGAAAATCACGGTCATAATTCTATTGCTGCTCTTCTTGTTGGGCGGTATTGGTATCCGGTTGATTGACTTTACCGACCTACCTATGGATTTTGCCGCAACGCGACAATTTCACTCGCTCCTTCTGGCACGCTCATATTATTACCAGATGGATTCTCCAGATACACTTTCAATGTCGCAAGAATTGCGCACCTTCGCCATTGATAAGGCAAAGGCAGAACCGATTGTTGAGCCTCCCATTCTGGAGCATCTGGTTGCTTTCACTTACCGGGTTATTGGTCATGAATATATCCTCGTGGGCAGAATCTATTCAATTCTCTTCTGGGTACTCGGGGGAATACCCATTTTCTTGCTTTCGCGCCGCATCCTCTCAATCAATGGGGCTTTTGCTGTTCTGGCTTATTATCTTTTTGAGCATTTTGGGGTTCTAGCCAGCCGCAGTTTTCAGCCTGATGCCATGATGATCATGTTTCTGTTGTGGGCGCTCTATTTTCAAGTGAGATGGTCTCAATCAGATACACTCAAAAATGCAATTCTGGCTGGCATATTTACTGGTCTTTCTATTTTGGTAAAAGCACCAATGGTCTTTTTTGCTGGCCTTCCCTTTGCTTTTGTCATTCTTCAAAAAGGATTTAAATTCTGGATCAAAAATGGTCGGGTCTATCTAATGGCTGTTTTGGCGATCGCACCAGGGCTGCTCTATAACGTGATCAGCGCCACAGTGGGGGGCAACGCTGGTGCCATCTTGGGGGGAAGATTTTATCCACAGCTTTATACTCAACTGAGCTGGTATTTGCAATGGATGACAACGATCAAGGCAGTGGCAGGTCAGGTTCCGCTGGTTATTGGGCTGCTTGCATTTTTCCTGATTAAAGATGTCAAAACGAGAATCCTCTACGCTGGTCTTTGGCTTGGAAATTTGTTATACGGTTTCACTTTTGCCTATCATATTTACTCACACAACTATTATCAATTGCCGCTACTAGTCATTCTCGCGCTCGGTTTTGGCGTCGGAATGATGTTTGTTTTTCAAAAACTGGAAGACAACAATCCGCATTGGATTGCCCGTGTTGCAATAATTTTGATCTTTATTTTTTCAATTGGCATGAGTGCTCAACGCATTCGCAGTTATTTGAACCAATCAGATTACCGTAGCGAAGCCA